>NZ_JBKJYW010000202.1:0-11113 GCF_046715635.1 Serratia sp. (in: enterobacteria) | reverse complement strand
GGCCTACACCACCGGGGTCAAAGGGTCGATCATGAACGCGACCGGCACCTTCTTTAGCGTGTTGCTGGCACATTTCATTTATAAAAACGATCGCCTTAGCATGAATAAAATCGTCGGCTGCGTGGTGGGCTTTGCCGGGGTGATGGTAGTGAACTTCAACAGCCAACTGATGGACTTCAGCTTTAGCTGGCTGGGAGACGGTTTTGTGGTGATCGCCGCGTTTATCCTGTCTGCCGCGACGCTGTATGGCAAGCGCATTTCACAGACGGTCGATCCGACTATTATGACCGGCTGGCAACTGGCCATCGGCGGCGTGATGCTGACAGTTGGTGGCTATCTGGCCGGTGGACGCCTGGAGTTCCACGGCTGGGCTTCGGTGGCGATCCTGAGCTACTTGGCGTTGCTGTCCTCGGTCGCTTTCGCGCTCTGGAGCCTACTGTTGAAATATAACCGCGTGGGCATGATTGCACCGTTCAACTTCCTGATCCCGGTTTCCGGCGCGGTGCTATCGGCCATTTTCTTACAGGAAAGCATCATGGAATGGCGTTATGCCTTGGCGCTGGTGCTGGTGTGCTTTGGTATCTGGCGGGTCAACGTGGTGCGTAAGGAAAAGCGCGAAGCCATCACCTAGCAATCGCTCAAAGGCCCGCCCAAGTGGCGGGTTATGAGACTGAAACAAAAAGGTCTGGATGCCGCTACGCTATGGGTTGTTCTTCAACCAGATCAATCATTTGTGCCAGGGCGGGGTTGCCATTTTCCCGATGCCACGCCATCAATAATTCAATCTGCGGCGCACTGGCCGGCAGTGGTCGGAACACCACGTTTGATGACTGAAAATGGCTGACATAGCGCGGCACAATTGACAGGCCCAGTCCCATTCCTACCAGATTCATGGTGACCAGAATATTGGTTGCTGCCTGCACGATCTTGGGTTTGCTGTGAGATTCGGTGAGGTAGGCTGTCACCATCTGGTGTAACGCGCCGGAGTGGGCCGGATCGGTACTGATAAAATTTTCGCCATCAAGATGGTGCGGCTCTAGCTGCGATTCTTTACTCAGTGGATGATTGATGGGCATCATCACCACCAAGGGCTCACGATAAACCACCCGGTAGTTCAGCTGATTACTGATAATCGGATGGCGCATAAAACCCACGTCAATTTCCCCTTTCAATAACTTCTCTTCTTGCCGAGTGGTAATGATACTCACCAGTTCGATGCTGGACGCCGGTAGCCGCAGGCGTAACTGGGGCAGAACGTCGGGCAGGATATTCACTTCCGCACAGGGCACAAAGCCAATGATCAGCCGAACCTGTTGTTCCATGGCCTTACGCGCCAGCTGTTTTGCCTGCTCTGACAATTCAAGAATATTGATCGCCTGATGTAAAAACACCTCTCCGGCACGGGTTAGCGATACCTGGCGATTATTTCTGACCAATAATGGGACGCCGATACAAACCTCAAGATCTTTAATCTGGCTGCTCAAGGAGGGCTGCGACGTATGTAATTTTTCCGCGGCCCGCGTGAAATTAAGTTCTTCGGCTACCGCGACAAAATAACGTAAGTGTCTTAGCTCCATGCCTTTTTCTCCCATCATAGAAAAAATGTCTGGTACGGTCGTTTTTTACTATTTCACAAAATAGTAACTGGAAAGCAACATCCTTTGCGTAACCCCTACGAAGGTCAATACATCTCTTGGATGAGGATCAAATAATATGACCACCAACGCAAAATTAGATGTTTATAGCTTGATCGACACCCGGAATGGGCAAGTTCTACCACGGATCTATACCGATCCGGAAATTTATCAATTAGAACTGGAGCGTATATTTGGCCGCTGTTGGCTGTTTCTGGCCCATGAAAGTCAGATCCCCAAACCCGGCGATTTCTTTAACACCTATATGGGTGAAGACGCGGTAGTCGTTATCCGTCAGAAAGATGGCTCCATCAAGGCGTTTCTCAACCAGTGCCGCCACCGCGCTATGCGTGTCAGCTATGCGGACAGCGGCAATACCCGCGCTTTTACCTGCCCTTATCACGGCTGGTCTTATGGTATTGATGGCGAATTGACCGAGGTGCCATTGGAGCCGCGCGCCTATCCACAAGGCCTGTGCAAATCACATTGGGGGCTGAAGGAAGTGCCCGGTGTCGAAAGCTATAAAGGCCTGATATTCGGCAACTGGGATACCAGCGCACCGACACTTGGCGAATACCTTGGGGATATGGGCTGGTATCTGGATGGCTTGCTGGATCGCCGGGAAGGCGGCACCGAAATTGTCGGTGGCGTGCAGAAGTGGGTGATTAACTGCAACTGGAAATTCCCGGCAGAGCAGTTTGCCAGCGATCAGTATCATGCCCTGTTCAGCCATGTCTCTGCGGTACAGGTGCTGGGCGGCATGCAGGACGGCAGCGATAAAAAACTGGGCGCAGATCAGACCGCACGCCCGGTGTGGGAAACCGCCAAAGATGCGGTGCAATTTGGTCAGGACGGCCACGGCTGCGGTTTCTTCTTCACCGAAAAACCCGATGCCAACGTGTGGGTTGATGGCGAAGTCTCGCGCTACTACCGCGAAAGCTACCCTGAAGCAGAGCAGCGCCTTGGTAAAATCCGTGCCTTGCGCCTGGCCGGGCATAACAATATTTTCCCGACCCTTTCCTGGCTCAATGGTACCGCCACCCTGCGCGTCTGGCATCCACGCGGGCCGGATCAGGTAGAAGTCTGGGCATTCTGTATTGCCGACAAAGCCGCCTCGCCGGAAACCAAAGCGGCGTTTGAAAACAGCGCGACCCGAGCCTTCGGCCCTGCCGGTTTCCTTGAGCAGGATGACTCGGAAAACTGGTGTGAGATCCAGAAACTGCTCAAAGGCCACCATGCCCGCCACAATCCATTGTGCCTGGAGATGGGACTACATCAGGAAAAACGCCGTGAAGACGGTATCCCCGGCATTACCAACTACATCTTTTCTGAAACCGCCGCGCGCGGCATGTACCAACGTTGGGCGGATTTGCTGAGCAGCGATACCTGGCAGGAAGTCCAACAGAAAACCGCCGCTTATCAACAGGAGGTGATGAAATGAGCCATCCAATCTCTATGGAACTCCAGCATCAGATCAGCCAGTTTCTCTACCACGAGGCAGCCCTGTTGGATGATTGGGAGTTCCGCGCCTGGCTGGAACTGCTTGATGACGATTTGAGCTACACCATGCGTACGACGGTGAATGCACAGACTCGCGATCGACGTAAAGGGATACAGCCGCCAACCACCTGGATTTTCAACGACACCAAATCACAACTTGAACGTCGGATTGCACGACTGGAAACCGGCATGGCCTGGGCGGAAGAACCACCTTCCCGCACTCGCCATATGGTCAGCAACTGCATTATCAGCGAAACGGCGCAGGCCGATGTGTTCTCCGTGCGGGTGAACTACCTGCTTTACCGCTCGCAAAAAGAGCGTGACGAAACCATCTACGTTGGCACCCGTACCGATCTGCTGCGCCGCCGTTCAACCAAGGAGGGCTGGGGGCTGTGTGGGCGTGAAATCATTCTCGACCAGGCGGTTATCACCTCCCACAACATGAGCATCCTGTTCTGATGAAACGAATCCATGCTTGTTCTGTCGGGGCGTTGCCGGAGGGGGAAGCCCTGCGGCTGGATACCGAACCGGCGATCGCGTTGTTTCACGTGGCGGGGGAATATTACGCGATCAACGATCGTTGCAGCCACGGTAATGCTTCGATGTCTGAGGGCTATATCGAGGATGACGCGACCGTGGAGTGCCCGCTGCACTCGGCCAGTTTTTGCCTGAAAACCGGCAAGGCGTTATGCATGCCCGCCACAGTGCCGTTGCAAACCTACCCGGTCTCTGTGATTGAGGGGGCCGTGTTTATCGATTTACCGGAGGGAGCCTGATGTCCGATCTCAACGATGATGTGGTGCTGATAACCGGAGGTGGCTCAGGGTTAGGGCTGGCACTGGTGGCGCGTTTTATTGAAGAGGGCGCCCGCGTGGTGACACTGGAACGCTCTGCAGAGAAGGTGTCCCAGTTACAGCAGCAGTTTGGCGAGCAGGTTGTGGCCGTGCAGGGGGATGTGACTTCCTTTGCTGATAATCAGCGTGCGGTTGAGCTGGCGCTGTCCCGCTTTGGTCGTCTTGACTGTTTTATCGGCAATGCCGGTATCTGGGATCATAATGCCTCGTTGCTGGCGACACCGGCGGAGCAGTTAGAGTCCGGCTTTAACGAGCTGTTTGCCGTTAACGTCAAAGGCTATCTGTTGGGTGCCAAAGCCAGCGCTCCGGCGTTGATCCACTCCTGCGGCAGTATGATCTTCACGCTTTCCAATGCGGCTTGGTATCCCGGTGGTGGTGGCCCGCTGTATACCGCCAGCAAGCATGCTGACGTAGGGCTGATCCGTCAGTTGGCTTATGAACTGGCTCCCAAGGTTCGGGTCAATGGCGTCGGGCCTTGTGGCATGGCCAGTGACCTGCGTGGCCCACAGGCGCTTGGGCAGCAGGACACCTCGATTATGCAATCGCTGACGCCGGAAAAGATTGCCGCCATTCTGCCGCTGCAATTCTCCCCTGCGCCGGAGGATTTTACCGGCCCTTACGTGATGCTGGCCTCGCGCCGTAACAACCGGACGTTGAGCGGCGTGATGATCAATGCCGATGGGGGTCTGGCCATTCGGGGTATTCGCCACGTGGCGGGTGGATTGCAGCTATAGGAGCAAAGATGAAACAGATAGTGATTATCGGCGGCGGTCAGGCTGGGGCTATGGCGGCCGCAGCTCTACGTGCACAACAGTTTACCGGTAGCATCACCTTGATCGGCGAGGAACTGGAAATTCCGTACGAACGTCCCCCTCTGTCGAAAGCCATGTTGCTGTCGCCGACTCCGCAGTTGCAAGACATTCTGCCTGCTTCCTTCTATGAGGAGAATGCCATTGTCCTGCGTCGCAATACGCGGGTTGTCGCTATCGATACCTTGCAGCACACGGTGCTGCTGGCTGATGGTGAAGAACTGGAGTGGGACCGGTTGCTGTTGGCGACCGGGGCCAAGGCACGACGGCTGACATCGCTGGATGCGTTAGGTGATAAATCACATACCTTGCGTACTGCGGCGGATGCCAGGCGGTTGCGTGACGCACTGACTGCCAGCCAACGGATCCTGATTGTCGGTGCTGGCACCATTGGCCTCGAGCTGGCCGCCAGTGCGAAGCAGAGTGGCTGCGAGGTGACGGTGATTGAGCAGGCACCGATGGTAATGGGGCGCAATGCTCCACCGCCGGTGCGGGATTATCTGATGAGCCTGCATCAACAGCATCAGGTGCGTCTTTGCCTTAATGCCCAAATTGAACACGCCGCCCTGGAACAGGAAAACGTGGTGCTGACGTTGCAGGATGGTGAACGGCTGATCGGTGACGCGTTGATCTATGGTATTGGCATTGAAGCCAACGATCGCCTGGCTACCCAGGCCGGATTAGCCACCGCCAACGGCATTATTGTTGATGACCATTGCCGTACTTCGGTCGCCAATATTTATGCGGCTGGAGATGTCACCTTACGCCGCCAGGGGGAGCAACTTATCCGCCTGGAAACCTGGGATAACGCCAACCAGCAGGCACTGGTGGCGGCCTGTGCCATGTTGGATCAGCCGTTACCGGCCACGGTGCCGGTGTGGTTCTGGACCGATCAGTTCGACAGCAATATTCAGTTTATCGGCGCCATGCAGAGCGAACATTGGTTGGTGCGCGGCAGCGTTGAGGCGCACAACGCCATCTGGTTTGCGTTGCAAGATGGCCGGCTGGTAGGGGCCATCACGTTGAACCAGGGCCGAGAAATGCGCCATCTGCGCAGACTGATCCAGCAAGGGAACCCGGTGGATGAAAGGCTATTGATTGATCCACAGGTTGCACTAAAGAGCTTGATTTAGCCCCGCCAAGGCTAACCGATTTCCCTCTCTCACCCCACTCTCTTACGCAGGAGAGGGAGTTGATCTGGTGTCGCGAGCAGGTGAGAGGGGGCTTTTACGCCCGGGATCTGGGGCCGTCTGGAATAGCCGTTTCGCTCCGTTCCGCGCTAAACACTCCAATGATTAAAAACAAGGTGGCTTGACATGAATGCTTATCTCCATTGTCTCTCTCATTCCCCGCTGGTGGGTTACGTTGATCCGGCCCTTGAGGTGCTGGCCGAAGTGGAAAAAACCATTGCCGATGCGCGGGAGCGGATCCAGGCATTTGATCCTGAACTGGTGATCCTGTTCGCGCCAGATCATTACAACGGCTTTTTCTACGACATCATGCCGCCGTTCTGCATTGGTATGGCCGCGACGGCGATTGGTGATTTCAACAGTGCCGCTGGCGAACTGCCGGTACCTGCAGAGCTAGCCGAAGCCTGCGCTCAATCAGTGTTGGATGCGGGGGTCGACGTTGCGGTTTCTTACTGCATGCAGGTGGATCATGGTTTTGCCCAGCCGCTGGAGTATTTGCTCGGTGGCCTGGCGAATTACCCGGTGTTGCCGGTGTTCGTGAACGGCGTGGCCCCGCCACTACCGGGTTTCCAACGTACGCGTCTGCTGGGTGAAGCTATCGGGCGTTTTGCCCGTGGCCTCAATAAACGGGTGTTGATCCTGGGTTCCGGCGGGCTTTCGCACCAGCCGCCGGTACCACAGTTGGCCGGAGCCGACGCACATATGCGTGATCGCCTGTTGGGCAGTGGCCGCCAATTACCGGCAGACGAGCGCCAATTACGCCAGCACCGCGTTATCTCTGCCGCCCGTGCCTTTGTGCAGGATCAGAACACCTTACATCCTCTCAACCCGGTCTGGGACAACCAGTTTATGGACACCCTTTCCGGCGGGCAGTTGGCGGAACTGGATGGGCTGGGTAATGACGAACTCTCGGCGATCGCCGGCCGCTCAACCCATGAGGTTAAAGCCTGGATGGCCGCTTTTGCTGCGCTGTCGGCGTTTGGTCCTTATCAGACTGAGGGTCGCTATTACCGTGAACTGCCTGAGTGGATCACCGGATTCGGCTCGATTAGCGCCGCGCCGCTGAAATAATAACGATAAAGGAACAACATCATGACATCGCAATCTTTTGACCTTACTGAAGAAAATACCAGCCGCTTCGTGCAGATCCACGAGGGTGAAGCCAGCCTGCGTATCCATTACAACGATTGTGGCAGCGGTGCGCAGACCGTGGTGATGCTGCACGGTTCCGGCCCCGGAGCCAGCGGCTGGGCGAACTTCAGCCGTAATATTGAACCGCTGGTGACTGCGGGTTATCGCGTGATCCTGCTGGATTGCCCCGGCTGGAGCAAGAGTGACTCGATTGTCAGTACTGGCTCCCGTTCAGACCTCAATGCCCGTATTTTGAAAGGGCTGGTGGACAAGCTGGATCTGCAGCAGGTTCATCTGCTGGGGAACTCGATGGGTGGCCACAGCGCCGTGGCGTTTACCCTAACCTGGCCAGAGCGCGTCGGCAAACTGGTGCTGATGGGTGGCGGTACCGGTGGCGCGAGCCCGTTTGTGCCAATGCCAACGGAAGGGATCAAGCTGCTGCAGGGGCTCTACCGTGAGCCTAACATCGAGAACCTGCGCAAAATGATGAACATTTTTGTGTACGATCCTAGCGATCTGACCGAAGCGCTGTTCAAAACCCGCCTCGATAATATTCTGGCACACCGCGACCACCTGGAAAACTTCGTCAAGAGCCTGTCTGTTAATCCGAAGCAGTTCCCGGATTTCAGCTCGCGTCTGGGCGAAATCAAAGCCCAGACGCTGATCGTCTGGGGGCGTAACGATCGCTTTGTACCGATGGATACCGGGCTGCGCCTGTTGGCGGGCATTGCCGGGTCACAACTGCATGTGTTCAGCAACTGTGGGCATTGGGCGCAATGGGAACATGCCGATACCTTTAACCGCATGATAGTGGATTTCCTACAGCATTAATCAGGGAGCGAATGATGAGTGATTACAATCTGGAGCAATTGGCTGAGGCGTTACGGCAGTCCGAGACCAGCGGCAAGGTGATTGAGCCCTTGCGCGATCGCCTCGGCATTGAGAACGGCGAGGCGGCCTATGCCATCCAGCAACTGAACGTACAGCATTGGCAAGCTGCTGGCCGCCGAGTGGTGGGGCGCAAAGTGGGGCTCACCCATCCCAAGGTTCAGCAACAGTTAGGGGTTGACCAGCCGGACTTCGGCACCCTGTTTGCCGACATGTGCTACGGCAGTAACCAGAGCATTCCGTTCTCACGGGTGATGCAGCCGCGTATTGAAGCGGAGATTGCGTTGGTGCTGGATCGCGATTTACCGCATGCCGATACCACGTTCGATGAGTTATATGGCGCAGTGAAGTGGGTAATGCCCGCGCTGGAAGTGGTGGGCAGCCGTATCAAGGACTGGTCGATCGCGTTTGTTGACACCGTGGCGGATAACGCTTCCTGTGGCGTGTACGTGCTGGGTGGTCCGGTGCGTCGGATCGATGAGCTGGATCTGCAACATTGCGGCATGAGCATGACGCGCAATAACGAGGTGGTGTCTAGCGGGCGTGGTAGTGAATGTCTTGGGCATCCGATCAATGCTGCCGTCTGGCTGGCACGCAAAATGGCCAGCCTCGGCACGCCGTTACGGGCAGGCGATGTGGTGCTGACCGGAGCACTGGGCCCGATGGTGTCGGTGCAAGCCGGTGACAGTTTTACGGCAACAATTGAAGGTGTTGGCACGGTAACGGCCCACTTCTATGAGGATAGCCAATGATGAGCAAGAGAAAAGTGGCAATCATCGGTTCCGGCAATATCGGTACCGATTTGATGATTAAAATCCTGCGTCATGCCAAGCATCTGGAGATGGGGGCGATGGTGGGGATCGATCCTGAATCGGACGGGCTGGCTCGTGCTCGCCGGATGGGGGTTGCAACCTGTCATACCGGTGTTAACGGGCTGATCCTGATGCCGGAGTTCGCCGACATTGATTTTGTCTTTGATGCCACCAGTGCGAGCGCGCATGTGAAAAATGATGCCATCCTGCGAGCGGCCAAACCGGGGATCCGGCTGATCGATCTGACACCTGCGGCGATTGGCCCTTATTGCGTGCCGGTAGTGAACCTGGAGGAGAACCTCAACCAGGTTAACGTCAATATGGTGACCTGCGGCGGGCAGGCGACCATCCCGATGGTGGCTGCAGTAGCTCGGGTGGCCAGGGTTCATTACGCCGAAATTATTGCATCCATTGCCAGCAAGTCTGCCGGGCCGGGCACCCGTGCCAATATCGATGAGTTTACCGAAACCACCAGCAAGGCAATCGAGGTGGTCGGTGGGGCAGAGAGGGGCAAAGCGATTATCGTGTTGAACCCGGCGGAACCGTCATTAATGATGCGCGATACTGTCTATGTGCTGAGTGAAGCCGTCGATCAAGCCAAGGTTGAGGCTTCAATCAACGAAATGGTGGCGGCTGTGCAAGCTTATGTGCCAGGTTATCGGCTGAAGCAGAAAGTACAGTTTGATGTCATCTCTGCCGATGCGCCGCTTAACCTACCGGGGATTGGTCGCTATTCCGGCCTGAAAACCTCGGTGTTTCTGGAGGTTGAAGGGGCGGCACACTACCTACCTGCCTATGCGGGCAACCTTGATATCATGACTTCCGCTGCGCTGGCGACCGCCGAGCGTATGGCTCAGGCCATGGCGCATGTTGCTGGAGAACGGCTATGAACGAGAAAAAAATCTATATCTCGGATGTGACCCTGCGCGACGGGATGCACGCTATTCGTCACCAATATACGCTGCAGAATGTGCAGGACATTGCCAGGGCGCTGGATGCGGCGAAGGTGGATTCGATAGAAGTGGCGCATGGCGATGGTCTGCAAGGCTCCAGCTTCAACTACGGCTTTGGCGCACATAGCGATCTGGAATGGATTGAGGCGGCGGCTGACGTGACCACCCACGCTAAAATCGCCACCTTACTGCTGCCGGGCATTGGCACCATTCACGATCTGAAGGATGCCTATAACGCCGGGGCGCGGGTGGTGCGTGTGGCCACTCACTGCACCGAAGCCGATGTGTCTAAACAGCATATCGCCTATGCCCGTGAGTTGGGCATGGATACCGTGGGTTTCCTGATGATGAGCCATATGACGACGCCGGAAAACCTGGCCAGCCAGGCCAAGCTGATGGAAAGTTACGGGGCAACCTGCATCTACGTGGTGGATTCTGGCGGCGCGATGAATATGAACGATATCCGTGCCCGTTTCCGTGCCTTGAAAGCGGTGTTGCAACCAGAAACGCATACCGGTATGCATGCGCACCATAACCTCAGCCTTGGGGTCGCCAACTCGATGGTGGCGGTGGAAGAAGGGTGCGATCGTGTTGATGCCAGCCTGGCAGGTATGGGGGCCGGAGCCGGTAACGCACCACTTGAGGTGTTTATTGCTGCGGCGGATAAGCTTGGCTGGCACCATGGGACCGATCTTTATGCTCTGATGGATGCGGCCGACGATCTGGTGCGCCCGTTACAGGATCGGCCTGTTCGCGTCGATCGCGAAACGTTGGCGCTGGGCTACGCTGGGGTTTACTCCAGTTTCCTGCGCCACTGTGAAGTGGCTGCGGCGAAATACGGCATCAACGCGGTGGACATTCTGGTCGAGCTGGGGAAACGCCGTATGGTGGGTGGCCAGGAAGATATGATCGTCGACGTGGCGCTGGATCTGCGTTCCCGCTAATCAGAGCGTGGTAAACCAGCAATGGGACTGTACCATCGATAGAGTTCAGTGAATTACCTGCCCCTTTTTGCAGGGGCAGGGTTATGCTGATTACACCATCGGGCGGATAGCGTCCCACAGGCGTTCCCAGTTAATCAGCACCAATACCACAGCGGCGGCAAACAGAATAAACATGATCTTTGAGAACATGATATCAACACTCCTTGTTAATAAATTCGACGTTTTAGTTTGGTGCTTTTGGTTCCCCCCTCACCCCAACCCTCTCTCCGAAGGCTGTCTCTTGATCAGATCTCCTGATCAAGAGATTTCGCCAGTTTGTAACCTTCGACGATGTCTTGGAGTTTAAACCACGCTTCCCACATCACTACCCATCCTGCTCGTCCCGTCCGCTTACTGTC
>NZ_JBKJYW010000201.1:0-5533 GCF_046715635.1 Serratia sp. (in: enterobacteria) | reverse complement strand
GACTTAAGGAAAGAGGAAGAATAACCATGCCGACCAAGAATCGAGTGATCTGGCGCGAAGGCCTGTTCATTAAGCCACAACACTTTCAACAGCAACAAAGACATAACGATTATCAGCTGCAGCGCCGCATCACCGCG
Source organism: Serratia sp. (in: enterobacteria) (assembly GCF_046715635.1). GTDB lineage: Bacteria > Pseudomonadota > Gammaproteobacteria > Enterobacterales > Enterobacteriaceae > Chania. The sequence continues at coordinate 5,396 of NZ_JBKJYW010000201.1, read as the reverse complement.
CTGACCAATTACACCTATGGCTTCCACTCGTTGCAGATCAATCAGGAACTGCTGAAGCTGGGGCGTATCGGCTTGACCAACGCCAGCGGCAGCATGGCAGATGGCACCGTGTTTGATATCCCTTATCAGGATCGCTCGCCCAAGCCGCTGGACGTACTGAACTGCAACGATGCCGCCAGCCGCGATATCTATCTGGCGTTGCCAATGCTCAACGACGCCATCAATGAGGTTGCCAGCCCACATAGCCAACTGCCTGGGGCGATCCGCTACGCTGAACATACCGATGACGTGCGCGATTTGCACACCGACGGCGGCGATGTCAGCCAGCTGCTGCTGGCCCAGTTGGCACCGCGTTTGATGCAGGGTTCCGAAGATCTCAGCGCCTATTCCGTGCTGCCGGTCTGCCGCATCAAAGAGAAGCACCCGGATGGCTCGCTGATCCTGGATGAAGAGTTTATTCCTACCTGCACCACCCTGCACGCCTCCGTACAGTTGAAAGACTTTATGGATGAAGTGGAAGGCACTTTGGTGGAGCGCGCCCGGCTGTTAGCCAAACGCATCGGTTCGCCGGGCCAGCAGGGAATTGCCGACGTGGCCGAATTCATGATGCTGCAGGTGTTTAACCGCATGCAGCCCTTGTTCACCCATCTGTCTCATCAGGCGGTGCTGCATCCACAGGATTTTTATAGCCACCTGGTACAAACCTGTGGCGAGTTGCGCACCTTTACCGACGAGTCACGTCTGGCAGGCAGCTTCATCGTCTATAACCATGACAACCTGACCGACTGCTTCCAGCCGCTCTTCCTGGCGATGCGCCAAACGCTCAGCACGGTGCTGACACCGCGTGCCATCTCGGTACAGCTGCATCCACAGCCTAACGGCATTCGTGTGGGAACGATCAACGATAGCGATCTGTTGCGCAGCGCCGACTTTGTGCTGGCCGTCCGGGCGCAGATCCCGCAGGAAGAGCTGCGGCGCAAATTCGTGCAGCAAACCAAAATTACCTCGCTGGAGAAAATCCGTGAGCTGGTTAGCCTGCAACTGCCTGGTGTACCGCTGGTGGCGCTCTCTGCCGCACCGCGTCAGCTGCCTTACCATTCCGGCTATACCTACTTCATGTTGGATCGACAAAGCCCGACCTGGAAAGAGGTCCTGCAAAGCAACGCGATTGCCTTCCACGTTTCGGGAGATTTCCCTGAACTGGATATGCAGTTCTGGGCGATTAGGAGCAGCTAATGAAAATGCATGCCGTCACGGATAACCCAGCGCTGCCCGAAACGGAAACCGTCACTTCGTATCGGCAATATCAGCTCCCGCTGCGCGGTGAGAGCCTGAATGCGATGGTGGACGCCGCCACGCCGTTACTCGGCATGGTGCTGCGCTTGAAAGATATGGAAAACCAGCCGCTGCCAGACCAGCTTTATCAGCAGGTGGTAACGGATATCCGCGCTATTGAGCAGTTCCTGCAAACCAAAGGCTACGAGCCAGGGGCGATCGTTTCGTTCCGCTACGTGCTTTGTACCTTTATCGATGAGACGGCGTTAGGGCACGGTTGGAATACGCAAAACGGCTGGTTGCAGCAGTCCTTGCTGGTGCATTTCCATAACGAAACCTGGGGCGGTGAGAAGGTGTACGTCCTGCTGGAACGCCTGATGGGTGAACCCAAACGTTATCAGGATCTGCTGGAGTTCATTTACCTGTGTTTCTGCCTGGGTTATCGCGGCCGCTACAAGGTGACATTGCAAAACAGCGATGACTTTGAACGGCTGTTCCGCCGGCTGCATCACCAACTGCAACAGCTGCGCGGTGAAGCGCCAGCCACCGTCCTGCACCAGAAACAAAGCCGCCTCGGTGGGCGTTATTACCTGAGTAAACGGTTGACCATCAAGCATCTGTTATGGGGGGGCTTGGGCCTGTTGACGGTGATTTACCTGTTTTATGCCATCCAGTTGCATGGACAGACTCAGGATATTTTGCAGCAGCTAAACAATTTATTGAGCTAGGAAGCACAGATGATTCAAATTGACTTGCCCACGCTGGTAAACCGCCTTAATCCCATCGCCCGCCATGCCCTGGAGGCCGCGGCGGCACACTGCGTCAGCCTGCAGGAAGCGGAAGTGACGGTCTCGCAGGTATTAATGCAGATGGTCGCCAGCCCCTTAAGCGACGTCAGGGTGATCCTTAATCATGCTGGCGTGGACACTGACGCATTGCGTGAGTCACTCGATCAACGTATTTCCGGCTATCAGTCGGTCACTCAGGCTTATCCCAGCTTCTCCCCTTTACTGGTGGAGTGGTTGCAGGACAGCTGGTTGTTGGCGTCGGCTGAAATGGATCACAGCCAGCTGCGTGGCGGGGTGATGTTACTGACCTTACTGCTGAGCCCTATGCGTTATTTAACACCGGCGGCCAGCCGGTTGTTATCCCCGGTGAACCGCGAACTATTGCGCCAGAACTTTGCTGACTGGACCGCTGATTCCGCAGAAGCCCCTCGGGTAGCGAAAGCGGGCGATAAAACCGCCGCAGCCGCCACCGGCGAAAGCCTGCTGGCTCGCTATGCCAGCAACATGACCGAGCAGGCCCGTAAAGGCACGCTGGATCCGGTGCTGTGCCGCGACGAAGAAATTGACCTGATGATCGATATCCTGTGCCGCCGCCGCAAGAACAACCCGATCGTGGTGGGTGAGGCCGGTGTGGGTAAAAGCGCCCTGATCGAAGGACTGGCGCTGCGCATCGTGGACGGCCAGGTGCCGGAAAAGCTGTGCAACAGCGAACTGATGACGCTGGATCTCGGCGCGTTGCAGGCCGGTGCTGCGGTAAAAGGCGAGTTCGAAAAGCGCTTCAAGGGGATCATGGCGGAAGTTGCCCAGTCAGCCACGCCGATCATCCTGTTTATTGATGAAGCCCATACGCTGATCGGCGCGGGCAATCAGCAGGGTGGCCTGGATATCTCCAACCTGCTGAAACCGGCGTTGGCGCGCGGTGAGCTGAAAACCATCGCCGCCACCACCTGGAGCGAATACAAAAAGTATTTTGAGAAAGACGCCGCGCTGTCGCGCCGTTTCCAACTGGTGAAGGTTTCTGAGCCGAGTGCCGAAGAGGCTACGGTGATCATGCGTGGTCTGCGCACCATCTATGAAAAGGCGCATGGTGTGCTGATCGACGACGAGGCGCTTCAGGCATCAGCGGTGCTCAGCGATCGCTATCTCTCTGGCCGCCAACTGCCGGACAAGGCCATCGACGTGCTCGATACCGCCGCCGCGCGGGTGGCGATCAACCTGACTTCGGCACCGCGCCAGGTATCGGCACTGAAAACGCAGTTGCACCAGCAGGCGATGGAAATCCAGATGTTGGAGCGTGAACAGCGCCTCAACCTGAGCCAGCCGGATGAGCGTTTATCCGTATTGCAGCAACAGCGCGCGGAGATCGAACAGCAACTGACGGATCTGAATGCCAGTTGGCAAACCCAGCAGCAGTTGGTGCAGCAGATCATCGCTCTGCGGGGGGAGCTACTGACGCAGGAAGAGAACGCTACGGAAGAACAAGCCATTAATCTGGCTGCGCTGGGTGCCGAGCTGGAACAACTGCAACAGCATCAAACCTTGGTTTCTCCGCACGTGGATAAACATCAGATCGCAGCAGTGATCGCCGAGTGGACCGGCGTGCCGTTAAACCGCCTGTCGCAGAGCGAACTGTCGGTGGTGACCGAGCTGCCAACGTATCTTGGCGAACAAATCAAAGGCCAGGAAACCGCGATCCACTGCCTGCATCAGCACCTGCTGACCGCCAGGGCCGATTTGCGCCGTCCAGGCCGCCCAATGGGGGCCTTCCTGCTGGTGGGGCCAAGTGGCGTCGGTAAAACCGAAACCGTATTACAGATCTCCGAGCTGTTGTACGGCGGGCGCCACTATCTCACCACCATCAACATGTCCGAGTTCCAGGAAAAACACACCGTTTCGCGCCTGATCGGTTCACCGCCGGGTTATGTGGGCTATGGCGAAGGCGGCGTGTTGACAGAAGCCATCCGCCAGAAACCCTATTCGGTGGTGCTGCTCGATGAAGTCGAAAAAGCCCATCCCGACGTGCTCAACCTGTTCTATCAGGCGTTCGACAAAGGTGAACTGGCCGATGGCGAAGGGCGCATCATCGACTGCAAGAACGTGGTGTTCTTCCTGACCTCCAACCTGGGCTATCAGACCATTGTCGATCACGCCGAACAGCCGGAACTGCTGGGTGAATTGCTTTACCCCGAGCTGGCGGCCTTCTTCAAACCCGCTTTGTTGGCGCGTATGGAAGTGGTGCCTTACCTGCCGCTGGGCAAGGACACGCTGCAGACCATCATCCACGGCAAGCTCAAACGCCTGGATAACCTGCTGCGCCAGCGCTTTAGCGCCGAGGTGGTGATAGAGCCTGAGGTGATCGAAGAGATCCTACTGCGCGCCACCCGTGCCGAGAACGGGGCGCGCATGCTGGAGTCGATTATTGACGGGGCGTTGCTGCCACCGGTTTCCCTACTGCTATTGCAAAAAATGGCGGCAGGTACGGCGATTAGCCATATCCGCATTGCCACGGAGGGAAATGCGTTTACCGCACAGGTCGAGGAGGCACCATGAGGCAACGGCTGAAATGCTTGCTGGCGCTGCTGGAAAACGATTCGGTCGAGCATTTGGTCCATGGTTTTTTGACGCTGGATCACCACCGTCACGGGTTCGACGGTTTGATGGTAGCGATGTTCAACGCCAGCGAGGGGCAGTTGGAATGTGTCCGTCTGTCTGATGCCAACCGGCGCGCCACGGTGAAACTGGAAGCCGATATCGAAGACACCAACCACCCGTTGGTGCGGGTGCTGCGCAACGGCGCGCCAGAAGTCTGGTACGCGCTCAATCGCGGAGTGCGCATCGAAGATGACGGCTTTCGCGGTTTTATTGAGGCGTTGCCCAACGGCTGCAGCATGTATGGCGTACCGCTGTTTGATTTTCAGGGGCGGGCCTGCGGGGTGATTGCGGTGTTTGCCGAAGATATCGATCGATTTGTGGACAGCCGCGGCATGTTTTCCATCTATTGCCAGATTTTTCAGCACCGCCTCAACAAACTGCAAGAGGTGGAGCATCTGCGAACGCAACTGGTCCAGCTGCGTTCGATGTTCAAGGTGCGTGAAAAACAGTTGGATGAGCTGATGATCTCGCTGAGCACCTCCGACGTCTCCACCTCGCCAGAGCTATCACGCGATTACAGCAAGATAGATGACCTGTCTAGCGCGGTGGAGGCGTTTGAAGCCGCGGTACTGACGCAGCGCCAGCGTCTGTACGGCAATGACAAAAACCGCATCGCTGACAGCCTGGGGATCACGCCGCGCACCCTGGGTTACAAGTTGGCGAAATACAGGTGTTAGCTAT
>NZ_JBKJYW010000200.1:0-15619 GCF_046715635.1 Serratia sp. (in: enterobacteria) | reverse complement strand
CTGGTTAACAAGGTCAAAGCCATTGCTGCGGCAACTTTTTTGCTAAGCATAAACATACCTTCAAAGGAGATTGCATAGGAGGCTAAACAACCGCTCGCCATCTGCTGTACCATCAGGCCCAGCTATTTTGAGCGGCGGTAACCAATGTGAAAATGTTGAGAACCCTTCAGGGAGATTATAGTCAGTTCTGCGCGCAGGCGTTCATGCGGCTCGGCACCGATCTAACGAGATTAGGAATATCCTGACGGTTGATCCTGCGTAGCGCCCGTGAGCAGACCCACGCTTTTGTGATCCTGCCGATAAAAAGCGTCAAATCTGCTGTATGCATTCAGCCGCTGCTTTACTATGGTCTGATTATTGAGCATTCGCCAAAGGACATTGCCATGGAAAAAATCGACCTGCATATGCACTCCAACTACAGCGATGATGCAGACTTCCCGGTTGAAACGGTGATCGCACGCTGCCTGGCCAACGGCATCAGTACGTTAGCGGTGACCGACCATAATAATGCCAATTCGGTGCCGGAGGCCAAGGCACTGGCATCGTCCTGCCTCAATGTCCTGTCCGGTATCGAGATCGACTGCACCTTTGCAGGCCGTAACTTCCACCTGTTGGGCTACGGTTTTACCCCCAGCAATGACTTTGTGGAGATCTATAACAATTTCAGCGCCATTCAACGGGAACTGACGCCACAAAAGTTTGCCAAGCTGCGCGGGTTGAAATTCCATCTGGATGAACAACGCCTGGAGCAGGTCTGCGGTGGCGCTATCCCGCAGGAAGAGCAGATGGGCGAGGTGATACTCGAAGATCCACGTAACGATGGGCATCCGTTGCTGATGCCTTATCGCCCCGGTGGTGAAAGGGCTGATATGCCGTTAATCAACTTCTACTGGGACTTCTTTGGTCCAGGGAAGGTGTGCTATATGCCGGTTACCTATCCCGCCATGAGCCGCATGGTGGAGGTGATCCGCCATAACGGGGGAATACCGATCCTGGCGCATATCGGTGCCAACGTTAAACAGGACCCAACCCAAGTCATCGATGAAATGTTGAAGATTGGCGTGATGGGGGTAGAGGTGTTCTCAAGCTATCATTCACCTGAATTGGCCAGCCAGCTGTATGAGTTTACCGTTGGCCGTTCGGCGTTTGTTACCTGCGGCAGCGATTTCCACGGGCGTAATAAGCCAAAAATAGAAGTAGGGCAATGCGCTTATGGCCCGCAGCATCTAGGCGAAATACGCCGGTTTGTCGCTGCCGCCAGCGCCTAGGCATAGTTTCAATCCGAATGGCTCGTGAGCGGCATCGGCTGCTCACGAAGCGCGCAGTTAACCGCCGAAATATAGACCATTCCAGAGATTTTCTTTATCCTTTGCCGTCCTTTTATCAGGTAGGTGAATTTCTCTCGCCATTAATATCCTGTTTTATATAAACATTCTACGGAGAAGGGAGTTTCCGTCGGGCGCATTCGTTGGCGCTGCAGATTAAGGTAAGCTGTCTCATGAGTACGATTTCTCCCGATCATGGCGCGTTGGCCATTGCCCAACCTGCCAAATGGAATAAAACCGACACCGTCTGGATGTTCGGGCTATACGCTACGGCCGTGGGAGCCGGCACCCTGTTCCTGCCGATCAATGCCGGTCTGAATGGCCCGCTGGTGCTGCTCTTGATGGCTCTGTTCGCTTTCCCTCTGACCTATTTACCCCATCTGGCGTTAACCCGCTTTGTCCTTTCCGGCTCCAGCCGCGATGGTAATATTCAGGACGTGGTGGTTGAGCATTTCGGTGTGGTAGCTGGCAAGATCATTATGGTGCTGTACCTGATGGCGTTTTTCCCCATCGTGCTGGTCTACAGTATTTCCATCACCAACGCGTTGGACAGCTTCCTGACTCACCAATTTGGCTTCGCCCCGGTACCCCGCATCTGGCTGAGTTTGGCGGTGGTGGTGGTGCTCAATCTGGTGTTGCTGCGCGGCAAGGATACGATCGTGGCCGCAATGGGCGTTCTGGTATTCCCATTGCTGGTGTTTCTGATGGGGATTTCTCTGTATCTGGTACCTACCTGGCAGACCGAGAACTTTGTTAGTGGCTTGGCCAACACGCAATTTGACAGCCCCGACCTGTGGCACTCGCTATGGTTGGCGGTCCCGGTGATGGTATTTTCCTTTAGCCATGCGCCGATCATTTCTTCGTTCGCCTCCACCCAGAACAGCTTATACGGCGACAAGGCCGAGCGCCGTTGTGCGCGGATTATGCGTTACAGCTACCTGCTGATTTGCGTCACAGTGCTGTTCTTTGTGTTCAGCTGCGTGCTGAGCCTTTCGCACCAGGAGATGGAACAGGCGAAAGCGCAGAACATCACGGTACTGACCACCTTGGCCAACAAGTTTTCCAATCCGCTGATTGCCTATCTTGGTCCGGTGATGGCGATGTTGGCGATGGCAAAATCCTATCTTGGGACTTCATTAGGCGTAACCGAAGGTGCAACCAGCCTGATCGATGGGCTAACACGCGCCGTTGGCAAGCCGCTCAGTGCCGTGACAACCCACCGTATTTCCGGCGTGACGCTGTTCTTGCTGACCTGGGCGGCCACCGTCTGGAATCCGAGCGCTTTGCATATCATTGAAACCATCAGCGGCCCGCTGATTGCGGTGATCCTGTTTATTCTGCCAATGTATGCGGTACGCGCGGTTCCGGCTATGCGCCGTTATCGCGCCTTGAGTAATGGCTTTGTGCTGGTGATGGGGCTGATTGCGCTTTCCGCTTTGGTTTACGGTTTGGCATAGAGATTAAATTGGCCCCGCAACAGCGGGGCCGGTTGGTTCAGGTCACGGGCACGTAGGTAGAGATCAATTCCAACACGCCGTTGATAATAAACTGCACGCCCATACACACCAGCAGGAAGCCCATCAGGCGGGAGATAGCCTCGATACCGCTTTCACCAACCAGTTTCATGATCGCCGTGGAGCTGCGTAAACAGACCCACAGAATGATCGCTATCGACAGGAAAATGGCCACCGGTGCGGCCAGCAGCACCCAGTGGGCAAAGCCCAGCGTATTTTCTTTGACGCTGGATGCGGTGCTGATGATCATGGCGATAGTACCCGGCCCAGCCGTACTTGGCATGGCCAGCGGTACAAAGGCGATGTTGGCCGAGGTTTTCTTGTGCAGTTCTCTGCTTTTGGTTTCGACCTCCGGTGCTTCATCGGCACTTTGCTGTGGGAATAACATGCGAAAACCGATGAAGGCGACAATCAAACCACCGGCGATCCGTAGGCCGGGGATGGAGATCCCAAAGGTGTTCATGACCAACTGGCCGGCATAGAATGCGACCGTCATGATGCAGAACACGTAGACTGAAGCCATCAGCGACTGATGGTTGCGCTCTTCGTTGGTCATATTTCCCGACAGACCAAGCAGCAGTGCCACGGTGGTGAGTGGGTTGGCCAGTGGCAATAGTAGGGCTATCCCCAGCCCTATGGCCTGAAACAACTGCAGAATACTCGACATAAAACAAACCCCAGCAAGAGAATGAAATGGGGGCGCAGTCACTACGCCCAAAAAGTATTGTGACCCGCGTCAGACCAGACGCTCAATTTTTCTGTGCCGCCATACCAACCTATAAAACGTTGTCTGCAATGCCAGCATTGTCAAATAGGCGATAGGGAACGCCATCCATACCCCCTCTAATCCGAAGTGATTGCTGAGCAGATAGGCCGCTGGCAACTGTACGGCCACGATGCAGAGAATGGAGATCGTCACCGGTACCAATACCACGCCGCTGGCGCGCATGATGCCGCCGACAATCGCCTGGAAACCAAACACCAACATGCTCCACAGCATGATATGCAGTAAATGTTCAGCTTCTGCCAATACTACCGGGCTGGTCAGGAACAAGCCCAGCAGCCAATGTGACAGCAGGTAGACCAGAACAATCAACGAACCGGTCAGCCATAGGTTGATATACAACCCGGTACGCAAGATGGGGGCAATGCGTTCGGTTTTGCCCGCACCGATGGCCTGAGCACCTAAAATAGAGGCGGTGATGGCAATCGACAGGGCAGGGAATTGCACATAGTTAACGATCTGCGTCACCGCGCCATAGGCTGCCGTGGCATCCGAGCCGTGGCGGTTGACCAGCGTCAGGATGATCAGTTCAGAGAGAGAAATTACCACCATTTGCAAACCGGTAGGTAGGCCAATACGTAACACTTTGCGTAACACCACCGTATCCAGCTTGAGGGCGGCCAGCATCGCCCGGTCGGGTGCCAGTACGTGTTTTTTGCGGCGCAGGCGCAATGTCAGATACACCATCGCCAGTGCGTTACCGACCATACCCGCCAGGGCGGCGCTCTGTATACCCATGGGGGCAAAGCCCAGCCAGCCACGGATCAGGGCCGGGGTGAGCAACAAGCCGACGATGGTAGACAGCAGCAGGGCCAAGAGTGGCGAGACCGTGTCACTGACGCCGCGCAGCAACTGGGTGAACAAGATAAATACCAGCAGCAATGGCATAATCAGCATCATGATGCGGGCATAAGAGACGGCCTCTTCCAGCACGTCTGCTGGCGTGCCTAGTGCTTGTAGCGCCTGGCGGGCAAACAGACTGCCAAATACCGCCGCCAGCAAGCCAAGCGTCACACCCAGCATCAAGGCCGTACCGGCGATGGTTTTGACTTTCTCTGGTTCATTCGCTCCCCATGCCTGCCCAATCAGCACTGAAGCACCGGCACCTACGCCAATCACCAATGAAATAAAGAAGAACACCACCGGGAACATACCGGAGATGGCGGCCAACGCATGAGTGCCGAGCATCTGGCCGATATAGATGCCGTTCAGCGTGCCTGAAAATCCTTGCAGGAAGTTGGACAGCACCATGGGCACCAAAAAGATCAGATAGATGCGCCAAAGCGGTGGCTGCTTATGCTGCGGACGGGTTTGCATTTAATTGTTTTTCCTGCGCCTGAAGGGCCTGTAAAGAGCACTAATGGTACTCATAGATAGCGTTATTGTAGTTGGGCCCGGGTTATATCACCGGGAGAACGCATCGCGAGTCATCCAGGCCAGATGCGCCTGGATATCTGCAGGCCAGTGCGTAATGCGCTCGGCAAACAGCTTGCCGTCGTGGCCAAACAGCGCGCGCGTGGCTTCCTCATAGCCCGGCAAAGCACCGGCGATGGCGCTCATAAAGCGGTAGCTGTTCTCTTTGATGCGGCGTTCATTATCCTGCTCGACCGTAGTACGCCGGGCTTCATCAACCAGACGACGCAGCGCCGCAGAAGCTCCACCACGCTGTTGCGCCAGCCATTCCCAATGACGGGGCAGGAGGGTCACTTCACGGGCTACCACACCGAGCTTGGGCCGACCAACCGAGGGTTGGGCTGCCGGTTCTGCGTCAAGCTCAGCGACACCGCCATCAGGCTGAGGCCAAACGTAGCCTGCCGGCCAAGGGTAATCCACCTGGGAGCCGGTGGCGTCATCAAACACTAACAGCCCCCCGGCAGTAAGATCCAACGCAGCAAGCGCCTGAGCGACTTCGGCATAAGACCCGGTAGCCACTCGTTGGTGCTGCAAGAAGGCGGTGCAGCTTGGCCTATTGATGGTTTTCATCTGCTTTATACCCGGATTAAATTGTTTTACCCGGGTAATTTGGCTGAGTCATCGTAGTAAGTCAAGCGCGATCAATTCTATTGTAGGTTACCCGCATGACTATCTGCCTATGCCTCAGCAAGGTGACTATGTGAGTTTGACGATCTGGTGGTGTGAGTTGTTCATTAAGTAACGGGTAGAAGTCGCATAACCCATGATGTTAGAATGGTCAGTCCGTTATCACGTCACACCATGGGTACATTTTGAATTGTGTACATATGAGTGTACATATTTGGCAGAGTGAAGCTGAATAGCGTAGATAACATCATGTAAGTAAACAATATTGTATTTCTATATGTGATCTGTCGTGTGGGTCACCACTGTAGATAAGGGATTATGAATGCCTGTTATTACTCTTCCTGACGGAAGTCAGCGTCAATACGACCATGCCGTTTCCCCGCTGGATGTTGCCCGTGATATTGGCCCTGGCCTAGCCAAAGCCTGTATCGCCGGCCGCGTTAACGGTGAACTGGTCGATGCCAACGATGCCATCGAATCCGATGCACAATTGGCCATCATCACCATCAAAGATGCCGAAGGCCTGGAAATCATGCGCCACTCTTGTGCGCACCTGCTGGGTCATGCGATCAAGCAGCTGTGGCCAGACACCAAAATGGCGATTGGCCCGGTGATCGACAACGGTTTCTATTATGACGTTGACCTCGACCATACCCTGACGCAGGAAGATCTGGATCTGCTGGAGAAGCGGATGCATGAATTGGCCGACAAAGATTATGACGTCATCAAGAAAAAAGTGAGCTGGCAAGAAGCCCGCGACACCTTCGCAGCCCGTGGCGAAAGCTACAAGGTAGCGATTCTGGATGAAAATATCAGCCATGACGACCAACCTGGCCTGTATCATCACGAAGAATACGTGGATATGTGCCGTGGCCCGCACGTGCCGAATATGCGTTTCTGCCACCACTTCAAACTGCAGAAAACCTCCGGTGCCTACTGGCGTGGCGACAGCAAAAACAAAATGCTGCAGCGTGTCTACGGGACTGCCTGGGCAGACAAGAAGCAGCTGAACGCCTACCTGCAACGCCTAGAAGAAGCGGCCAAGCGTGACCACCGCAAGATCGGCAAGCAACTCGACCTGTATCATATGCAGGAAGAAGCCCCTGGCATGGTGTTCTGGCATAACGACGGCTGGACCATCTTCCGCGAACTGGAAGCCTTTGTGCGCATGAAGCTCAAAGAACACCAGTATCAGGAAGTGAAAGGGCCGTTCATGATGGACCGTGTGCTGTGGGAAAAAACCGGCCACTGGGAAAACTACAAAGACGCCATGTTCACCACTTCTTCAGAGAACCGTGAATATTGCATCAAGCCGATGAACTGCCCGGGCCACGTGCAGATCTTCAATCAGGGCCTGAAGTCTTACCGTGACCTGCCGCTGCGTATGGGCGAGTTCGGCAGTTGCCACCGTAACGAACCATCCGGTTCGCTGCATGGTCTGATGCGTGTACGTGGCTTCACTCAGGACGATGCCCATATCTTCTGTACCGAAGATCAGGTGCGTTCCGAAGTGAACGACTGCATCAAAATGGTCTACGATATGTACGGTGTCTTTGGCTTCGAAAAGATTGTGGTGAAACTGTCCACCCGTCCAGAGAAGCGCATCGGGACTGACGAAATGTGGACTCGAGCCGAAAACGATCTGGCCGCTGCGCTGACTGAAAACGGGATTCCGTTTGAATATCAGCCGGGTGAGGGCGCTTTCTACGGACCAAAAATTGAATTTACCTTGCATGATTGTTTGGATCGCGCATGGCAATGTGGTACCGTGCAACTCGATTTCTTCTTACCGGGCCGTTTAGGCGCGTCGTATGTTGGCGAAAACAACGAACGCGTGGTCCCGGTAATGATCCACCGTGCTATTCTTGGCTCCATGGAGCGCTTCATCGGTATCCTTACCGAAGAATATGCCGGTTTCTACCCAACCTGGATTGCTCCAGTGCAGGTAGTGGTGATGAATATCACCGACAGCCAGTCTGATTACGTTCAGCAATTGACCAAAAAACTGCAAGATGCAGGCATTCGGGCAAAAGCGGACTTGAGAAACGAGAAGATTGGCTTTAAAATTCGCGAACATACTTTACGACGGGTTCCATACATGTTGGTGTGCGGTGATAAAGAGGTCGAATCAGGCAAAGTTGCCGTTCGTACCCGCCGTGGCAAAGACCTGGGGAGCCTGGACGTACAAGAAGTCGTAGACAAGCTGCTACATGAGATACGCAGCCGAAGTCTTCATCAACTGGAGGAATAAAGTATTAAAGGCGGAAAACGAGTTCAACCGGCGCGTCCAAATCGCATTAACAAAGAAATTCGCGCGCAAGAAGTTCGCCTAACCGGCGTCGATGGCGAGCAGATTGGTATTGTCAGTCTGAATGAAGCTCTTGAAAAAGCTGAGGAAGCGGGTGTTGATTTAGTAGAGATCAGCCCAAATGCCGAACCGCCAGTTTGCCGGATCATGGATTACGGCAAATTCCTCTACGAGAAGAGCAAGTCGACCAAAGAACAGAAGAAGAAGCAAAAAGTTATCCAGGTTAAGGAAATCAAATTCCGTCCTGGCACCGATGATGGCGACTATCAGGTCAAACTACGCAACCTGATTCGCTTTCTGGAAGACGGCGATAAAGCCAAGATCACCCTGCGTTTCCGTGGGCGTGAAATGGCGCACCAGCAGATCGGTATGGAAGTGCTTAACCGCGTTCGTAAAGACCTGTGTGAAGATATTGATCTGGCAGTGGTCGAATCCTTCCCAACAAGGATCGAAGGCCGCCAGATGATTATGGTGCTCGCACCCAAGAAGAAACAGTAAGGCTTCCAAGTAATCGAACCCACGCCGTGCAAGCGTGCGTGGGTTTTATTCGCCTCACTGATTCGTTGTTTAACAATGCGAAGTGGATTTAATTAACATGCCAAAGATTAAAACTGTACGTGGTGCAGCCAAGCGCTTCAAAAAGACCGGCAGCGGTGGTTTTAAGCGCAAACATGCTAACCTGCGTCATATTCTGACCAAAAAAGCAACCAAGCGTAAACGTCATCTGCGTCCGAAAGGCATGGTGTCTAAAAACGATCTGGTCCTGGTTATCGCGTGCCTGCCGTACGCATAAGCCACTTTTTTTGAATCTAGAATAAGACTTTAGGAGAGAGCATATGGCTCGCGTAAAACGTGGTGTAATTGCACGCGCACGTCACAAGAAAATACTGAAACAAGCGAAAGGTTACTACGGTGCCCGTTCGCGCGTTTATCGTGTTGCCTTCCAGGCAGTAATCAAAGCAGGTCAGTATGCTTACCGTGACCGTCGTCAACGTAAGCGTCAGTTCCGTCAGCTGTGGATTGCACGTATCAACGCAGCTGCTCGTCAGAACGGCTTGTCTTACAGCAAATTCATTAACGGCTTGAAAAAAGCGTCTATTGAAATTGACCGTAAGATCCTGGCTGACATCGCAGTATTCGACAAAGTGGCCTTTGGCGCACTGGTTGAAAAAGCGAAAGCAGCACTGGCGTAAGCTAGTTGAAAAGAGGGAGCTTGCTCCCTCTTTTACTGTTTGTTCCCAATACAGATATTGACTTTTTTGGCTGGCGCTTTAACACTGGTTGCCACTCTATCGACAAGGTATCACCAACATGCACGCTGTTATTTTCCGCTTCTTTTTTTACTTTAGCGCCTGACTTCAGGAGGCTTTGCGCGTAAGAAAAGAAACGGAAAGTAGCGCCTAAGCCTCCCAAGTGGAGGCTTTTTTGTTTTTGGCCACCTTCTGCGCCTTTCAGGCCTGCGGCACTTACTTGGCTACGGCATGAAATTCTTTGAAGATCAACCAAAGGCGTGTTGGAATAATAGATAACAATTACTTAGGGCCACAAGGCCAGAGGAAGAGGAAAGCAATGTCACATCTCGCAGAGCTGGTTGCCAACGCCAAGGCAGCCGTAGAAGATGCCCAAGATGTTGCCGCGTTGGATTTGGTACGCGTCGAATATTTTGGCAAGAAAGGTCATTTTACCTTACAGATGCAGTCCCTGCGTGAAGTGCCAGCGGAAGATCGCCCGGCAGCCGGGGCGGTGATCAACCAGGCAAAACAGGAAGTTCAGGATGCGCTGAACGCGCGTAAGAACGCGTTGGAGTCTGCGGTGCTGAACGCCCGCCTGGCGGCGGAGACCCTCGACGTCTCGCTGCCGGGGCGTCGCCTGGAGAACGGTGGCCTGCACCCGGTCACTCGCACCATCGATCGTATCGAAACCTTCTTTGGCGAACTGGGCTTCTCGGTAGAGACCGGCCCGGAAATCGAAGACGATTACCATAACTTCGACGCGTTGAATATCCCAGGGCATCACCCGGCCCGTGCCGATCACGATACCTTCTGGTTTGACGCGACGCGCCTGCTGCGTACCCAAACCTCTGGCGTGCAGATCCGCACCATGAAGAACCAGCAGCCACCGATCCGCATCATCGCACCGGGCCGCGTGTATCGTAACGACTACGATCAGACGCATACCCCGATGTTCCACCAGATGGAAGGGCTGATTGTCGACAAAGATATCAGCTTCACCAACCTGAAAGGGACGCTGCACGATTTCCTGAACAACTTCTTTGAAGAAGACCTGCAGGTTCGTTTCCGTCCTTCCTATTTCCCATTCACCGAACCTTCTGCCGAAGTGGATGTCATGGGCAAAAACGGCAAGTGGCTTGAAGTGTTGGGTTGCGGCATGGTGCACCCGAACGTACTGCGCAACGTAGGTATCGACCCGGAAATCTATTCCGGCTTTGCCTTTGGTATGGGTATGGAACGTCTGACGATGCTGCGTTACGGCGTTACCGATCTGCGTGCGTTCTTCGAAAACGATCTGCGTTTCCTCAAACAGTTTAAGTAAGGCGGGAATATCACATGAAATTCAGTGAACTCTGGTTGCGCGAGTGGGTAAACCCGGCCATCAGCAGCGAAGCATTATCCGATCAAATCACCATGGCTGGCCTGGAAGTAGACGGCGTTGAGCCGGTGGCTGGCGTGTTCAACGGCGTGGTCGTGGGCCACGTAGTAGAGTGCGGTCAGCACCCGAACGCCGACAAACTGCGCGTTACCAAAGTCGACGTGGGCGGTGAACGTCTGTTAGACATCGTTTGTGGTGCGCCAAACTGCCGTGCTGGCCTGAAAGTGGCCGTTGCTACCGTCGGTGCCGTGCTGCCGGGCGACTTTAAAATCAAAGCCGCCAAGCTGCGTGGCGAACCTTCTGAAGGCATGCTGTGTTCGTTCTCCGAACTGGCGATTTCAGACGATCATGACGGCATCATTGAGTTGCCGCAAGATGCGCCGATCGGCACCGATATCCGTGACTATCTGCAACTGAACGATAGCGCGATCGAAATCAGCGTCACGCCAAACCGTGCCGATTGCCTGGGTATCATTGGCGTCGCCCGCGACGTTGCCGTGCTGAACCAACTGCCGCTTACCGAGCCGGATATGAGCCCGGTTGCCGCCACCATCACCGACACTCTGCCAATCCGTGTAGAAGCCCCTCAGGCCTGCCCACGTTACCTTGGCCGCGTAGTGAAAGGCATCAACGTGAAGGCACCTTCACCGCTGTGGATGCGTGAGAAGCTGCGCCGTGCCGGTATTCGTTCGATTGATGCCGTGGTCGACGTGACCAACTACGTGCTGATGGAGCTGGGCCAGCCGATGCACGCCTTCGATCTCAATCGTATTGAGGGCGGTATCGTGGTGCGTATGGCCCACGAAGGTGAAACCCTGCGTCTGCTGGATGGCAACGAAGCTAAACTGCAGGCAGACACCCTGGTGATTGCCGATCGGCAAAAAGCGCTGGCGATGGGCGGCATCTTTGGTGGTGAGCACTCTGGCGTGAATGACGAAACCCAGGATGTGCTGCTGGAATGCGCCTTCTTCAGCCCACTGTCGATTACTGGCCGTGCTCGCCGTCATGGCCTGCATACCGATGCCTCACATCGTTACGAGCGTGGTGTAGACCCAGCGCTGCAACATAAAGCGATGGAGCGTGCCACACGCCTGCTGATTGACATCTGCGGTGGTCAGGCTGGCCCAATCATTGACGTTAGCGATGAGAACACCTTACCTAAGCGTGCCACTATTACGCTGCGCCGTGAAAAGCTGGACCGTCTGATTGGCCACGTGGTGCCAAGCGAGCAGGTGAGCGATATTCTACGTCGCCTGGGTTGCCAGGTTACCGAGCAGGGCGACAACTGGCTGGCGGTGGCGCCAAGCTGGCGTTTCGATATGGAAATCGAAGAAGATTTGGTAGAAGAAGTGGCCCGCGTCTATGGCTACAACAATATCCCGGATGTGCCAGTGCGCGCCGATCTGGTGATGACCAAACACTGCGAATCCGATCTGACTTTGAAGCGCGTGAAGACCATGTTGGTCGATCATGGTTATCAGGAAGCAATTACTTACAGTTTTGTCGACCCGAAAGTGCAGGCGTTGCTGCACCCAGGTGAAGAAGCTCTGATCCTGCCAAGCCCTATCTCGGTAGAGATGTCTGCGATGCGCCTGTCACTGTGGACTGGCCTGCTGTCGGCGGTGGTTTATAACCAGAATCGCCAGCAAACGCGGGTGCGCCTGTTTGAAAGCGGGCTGCGCTTTGTCCCTGATACTGCGGCGAATCTGGGTATCCGTCAGGATGTCATGCTGGCTGGCGTGATTGCCGGGCATACCCATGATGAGCATTGGGATCTGGCAAGAAAGCCGGTGGACTTCTATGATTTGAAAGGGGATCTGGAATCGGTATTGGAGCTGACCGGTAAATTATCCGAAATTCAGTTCAAGGCAGAGTCCAATCCCGCCCTGCATCCTGGGCAAAGTGCGGCCATTTATTTACACGGCGAGCGTGTCGGTTTCATCGGTGTGGTTCACCCAGAACTTGAACGTAAACTGGATCTTAACGGCCGTACTGTGGTATTTGAATTGGAGTGGAACAAGCTCGCAAGCCGCGCCGTGCCTCAGGCCCGTGAGGTTTCTCGCTTCCCTGCAAACCGCCGCGATATCGCCGTTGTAGTGGCTGAAAACGTCGCCGCAGAAGATATTTTGGCAGAGTGTAAGAAAGTTGGCGCAAATCAGGTAGTTGGCGTAAACTTGTTTGATGTGTACCGTGGCAAGGGCGTAGCTGAGGGTTATAAGAGCCTGGCTATCAGTCTGGTGTTGCAGGATACCGCCCGTACACTGGAAGAAGAGGAGATTGCCGCTACCGTTGCAAAATGTGTAGAGGCTCTAAAACAGCGATTCCAAGCATCCTTGAGGGATTGAACCTATGGCGCTTACTAAAGCTGAAATGTCAGAACACCTGTTTGAGAAGCTTGGGCTTAGCAAACGGGATGCCAAAGACCTGGTAGAACTGTTCTTTGAAGAGGTCCGTCGAGCTCTGGAGAATGGGGAACAGGTCAAGCTGTCTGGTTTTGGCAATTTTGATTTGCGAGACAAGAACCAACGTCCGGGACGCAACCCGAAAACCGGTGAGGACATTCCGATTACGGCGCGCCGCGTGGTCACTTTCCGTCCGGGACAGAAACTGAAAAGCCGGGTGGAGAACGCCAGCCCGAAAGAGTAAGTTACACAACGCCAAAAAGGCCGCGCAAGCGGCCTTTTTCTTTGGGCGCGCACCAACCGCAATTACCCCACCTCAACCGTTTGCCCAACAATCTTGCCATCACCGGACTCGCCAGTAGGGGTTCAGTTCACATGCTGCGCCCGTCTTCACCTATATAACCGTGTAGGAATTGCGTAAGGAGAGCGAAAACGATCTGAAAATCGGCTTCGCACCAATAGGCGTGCCAGGATGGCCTTGATATAACCGTGCCAGCGTTAAATAAAGGGAAATTGCTCAATGAAAAAGATCCTGTTGCTGGTGTGTTTACCGCTGCTGCTGCCGATGGCGGCTCAGGCAGACGTCTCTATTGATATCAACGTACCGGGTGTTTCGCTGCATCTTGGCGATCAGGATAAGCGGGGTTACTACTGGGATGGCTACGACTGGCGTCCACCGCAGTGGTGGCATGAGCATCAGGGGCGTGGCGTCGGGGAGCGTAACGACCGTGGTCTGTATTGGGACGGTGGCCGCTGGCAACCTGCTCCTGAACGCGGTAATGAACAGCGTGGCGGCAATCCTTTCCACGGCGATCGCCATGACAATAGCAATCCGCAGAAAAACCAACATGACAATGGCGGCCGTGGCAACGATCACGATCGTGGCAACAACAATAACGACAAAGGGCGGGGGAAACCTTACCCAACTAATGGTAATGGCCCACAGCGTTAACTAGTTCCACGGCGGCTGTTATTGCCATCATCGCCTTGATGACCGGCAGTGCCAGCCGCTGTTTTCCCAACCATTCGATGACTCAGTCCTTCCCCTAAGCGCCCGAACCTCCTACTATTTGCTGCAAGACGTTATTTTCAGGCCGTGATCCTGGCCAGTAGGGAAGTTGTGTAGTTATGCCGAGTAGTCAGACCTTCACTTTATTACAGTTTCATCAACACCGCCGCGATAAACGCTATTTGACCTGGCTGACGCTGGGCGTCGTGCTGGCGTTTGCCTTCAGCCTGAGCGCCGGGGATTTGTGGATCGGGCCTTCGCAGTGGTTGAGTGAGCCCGCACAGCTGTTTGTCTGGCAATTGCGCCTGCCACGAGCGCTGGCAGTGATGCTGGTGGGGGCAAGCCTGGCGGTGGCCGGAGCGGCGATGCAGGCCCTGTTCGAGAACCCACTGGCGGAGCCGGGGCTGCTTGGCGTATCCAACGGTGCCGGAGTGGCGCTGGTGCTGACGGTGCTATTCGGCAACGGCCTGCTGCCGGTAGCGCTGATGAGCATGAACGCCATCGCAGGTGCCCTGGTGATGACCTTCCTGTTGCTGATTTTTGCCCGCCGTCGTCGGTTGAGCAACGCACGTTTGCTGTTGGTGGGGGTAGCACTGGGGATTGTGTGCAGCGCGATTATGACTTGGGCGGTGTATTTCAGTTCGAGTCTCGATCTGCGGCAGCTAATGTACTGGATGATGGGCGGTTTCGGCGGGGTGGATTGGCGGCAGAAATGGCTGTTATTAGCCCTGTTGCCGGTGCTGCTGTGGCTATGCGCGCAGGGCAAGGCGTTGAACTTGATGGCGCTTGGCGAAATGCAGGCCCGGCAGTTGGGCCTTTCCCTGCACGTATGGCGTAATCTCCTGGTGCTGGCCATTGGCTGGCTGGTGGGTACCAGCGTGGCTCTGGCGGGCGTAATTGGTTTTATCGGCTTGGTGATCCCGCATATTTTGCGTCTCAGCGGTTTGACCAACCAACGTTACCTGTTGCCAGGCTGCGCGCTGGCGGGCGCGGGCGTGTTGTTAGTGGCAGATGTGGTGGCGCGGATTGCGCTGTTTTCGGCGGAATTACCCATCGGCGTGGTCACCGCAACGCTGGGCGCTCCCCTTTTTATCTGGTTACTGGCTCGGATAAAAAGCGTAAGGTAAACCGGCTGCCGGTCATGCCCGACGGCGTTTTTCTGTATCACCTGCAAATAAAACCAAAGGATAATATCTGATGAGCAACCCGATTTATGCCATTCCCCTGCAAACCATTGAGAACCAATCTACCACGCTGAACGCCTATGCTGGCAAGGTACTGCTGGTGGTCAATGTGGCTTCGGAATGTGGCCTGACCAAGCAATACGAAGGTCTGGAAAAGCTTTATGAAACCTGGCGTGAGCAGGGTTTTGCGGTGTTGGGTTTCCCCTCCAATGAGTTTCTTGGTCAGGAGCCGGGCAGTAATGAAGAGATCCTGGCGTTTTGCCGTGGCACCTTTGGCGTCCAATTCCCGATGTTTGCCAAAATTGAAGTCAATGGTGAGGGCCGTCATTCGCTGTATCGGGAACTGATTGCCGCACAGCCACAGGCCGTCGCACCAGAAGGCAGTGGTTTCCTGGAGCGGATGAGCAGCAAAGGCCGTGCGCCGAAGCACACCGGCGATATCC
>NZ_JBKJYW010000199.1:0-21300 GCF_046715635.1 Serratia sp. (in: enterobacteria) | reverse complement strand
TAACAGACGTTGTCCAGTTTGCTGGATTTCTCAATGGGGGACATAGAAAGTTGAGCCTTTTGCTAAGATAGGGTCGTTCCTACCGTGGAACACCGCAATCCGTCCAATGTACTCCTGGAGGCCCGGCATTTGAAGGGTTATGCATAGCTATGGTGAAAACGATCGGCAAAAATCGGTTTTTAAGATAATGACCATCTGTATTGATTGTTTTTTTAGTGTTTAAATCTGAAAACGTCTCAGTTTTAAGCTTTATATTTCGATGAAAGTGCGTGTTACGTAAGGGGTTTTTATCAGTTAACCGGTGAAAGGCACATTGAGTCGCGCCAGAAAATCACCCGAGCCGCTTAAAAATAGTAATATGGGACTATTCTGGTTTCTTGTCTGTACCGACAATACCACACTGAGTTGGAGTAGAATTCCATTAGGTCCACTTCAGTAATTAACTTAAATCTTTTTTAAGTAATGGTCAGTGCAATTTAATAATCAAAAGTCTTACTGCTTGAATTTATTAAATTCCCTAATCGATGGACCGCTGGATATACGGAGGGTTGTTAATATTTTGTACAGAAAACAACAAGGCTGTCATGGTCTCTGGCGGGTAGGGATCGAGCTAACCGGGAGGAGAGAGGGGGATCTTGCCCCCGCAGGATTATCAAATCTTATAAGGGTAAGCACTTTTCGTCGTAACTTTCACCACTATCAATAAGCCGTTGCGATAGATCAAGGATAAAAAGCGATGCAGATAACGAAATATAAGTAATTTTTTTGCCCTCTTCTAATGAGTGGGGTACTGTCATAAGTGACGCATGCCCTTTTTAACTGCGTCTTAGAAATACACCAGGGTAGTTTGTAAATTAGAATTTAAAAAGTGAAGAAAACACTATGACAAGTGCAAATCGTCCGATACTTAATCTCGACCTCGATCTGCTAAGAACCTTTGTTGCTGTTGCTGATTTGAATACGTTTGCGGCGGCTGCCGTTGCCGTTTGTCGTACTCAGTCCGCAGTCAGTCAACAAATGCAGCGGTTAGAGCAATTGGTTGGCAAAGAGTTGTTCGCCCGTCATGGGCGCAATAAGTTGTTAACCGAACACGGTATCCAGCTTCTCGGCTACGCCAGGAAAATCCTGCGCTTCAACGACGAAGCCTGTGCCTCCTTGATGTACAACAATATCAACGGCGTTCTGACTATCGGTGCTTCTGATGATACTGCCGATACCATTCTGCCCTTCTTGCTAAACCGCGTGACGTCGGTCTATCCCAAGCTGGCGATTGATGTGCGGGTGAAGCGTAGCCCGTTCATGATCGACATGCTGAAGAACGGCGAAGTGGATCTGGCCATCACCACCGTGGATACCGAAGGGCATCCGCACATCGTTCTGCGCACGTCTCCAACGCTGTGGTACTGCTCGGCGGATTACCATTACCAGGCAGGGGAACCGATCCCTCTGGTGGTGATGGATGAGCCAAGCCCGTTCCGTGCGATGGCGATCAAGCACCTTGACGCTGCCGGTATTCCTTGGCGTATTGCCTATGTGGCCTCTACGCTGTCTGCGGTGCGTGCTGCGTGCCGGGCAGGTTTGGGGATCACCGTGCGGCCAATCGAGATGATGAGCCCAGATCTGCGAGTTCTGGGCGCGGCAGAAGGTTTACCGCATCTTCCTGATACTCAGTATGCGCTGTGCAAAGACATGAAGTGCGAGAGTGAACTCGCTATGGCGATCTTCAGTGCTGTGCAAAACGGCAGTGAGATTTACCATTTCGACGGCGGCGAATCTTCGGTGAGTGATGAAGGTTCCAGCCTGGCGGATAGCGAAGAGTAGCGTTTTATCCTAAGCGGGTTGTATTGAAAGTGACAAACCTCTGCCTCGGCGGAGGTTTTTTTTAGCTTAGAAAAACGGAAATAATGAATTTCAGCCTATTGAAGGTAAATTCAATGCTAAATGGGTATTTATTCATGATTCCTAGTAGGTAGAACCCGCACTTTTCCTGACTGTTCGTTTTTTATGCAGTGATAACAAAGAGTAAATGCCTGGAATTGGTGGGGTTATTTTGCTATTTTATGCTGTCGTTTTTTTACCTAAAATTGACAAAAATTGTAAAACTGCCACACTTTTTTTGAGGTTTTCTGCCTGAAACGTGTCCTGGATCAAAAAAATACCCCTAGGTAGTGAGTGGAACAACAGGGAATTCCTGAGAGAATGGTATAGTAAAAGTGAAATGAGCCCGTTGGCTTATAGCTATCTGTTTCCATTGAGCAATCAACTGACACGATTTAGCCTAAGCCAAGCGCATCATATGTTAATTAAATGCTTCGTATGTAAATTAGTGTGTAGATACTTTTGTCAAAGTTGACAGAAGGTTATAGAAAGGAGTAAAAAGCCCACAGTAAAACACTGCCTAACTCTCTGTAAAAGCAGCTTGTTTGTGTGGTTATTTATCCTTCCCTTAAATCGATGTGGTGCACTAACTGCCAGTGACAAGAGCAGAGCGATCGACGCCACTTTTGATGAGTAAGCATAGAGTATGTCAACAACCATTGAAGTCATCGCTCATCACTGGGCGTTCGCCGTATTTCTTATCATGGCTATCGGGCTCTGCGGCTTCATGCTGCTGGGTGCGTTCTTCTTGGGTGGGAGAGCCCAGGCTCGCTCCAAAAACACCCCTTATGAATCAGGGATCGACTCGGTCGGTACGGCGCGTATGCGTCTGTCCGCCAAGTTCTACCTGGTGGCCATGTTCTTCGTTATTTTCGATGTTGAAGCCTTATACCTGTTCGCCTGGTCGGTCTCGATTCGTGAGAGCGGTTGGGTAGGCTTCATCGAAGCCGCCATTTTCATTTTGGTGTTATTGGCTGGTCTGGTTTATCTGGTGCGTATCGGCGCATTGGATTGGACTCCAACGCGTTCCAAGCGTTTGAGCAAGCCAGGTACCATCAAAAACGCTAGCAACAGTCATCCGCAGTAACAGCGAGGCATTAAGATGGACTATACGCTCACCCGCATAGACCCGAACGGTGAGAACGACCGTTATCCCCTGCAAAAACAGGAGATCGTAGGCGATCCCCTTGAGCAGCAGGTTCACCGTACGGTTTACATGGGTAAACTCGAACATGCTTTGCATGACATGGTGAACTGGGGGCGTAAAAACTCTCTTTGGCCATATAACTTCGGCCTTTCGTGCTGTTATGTGGAAATGGTGACCTCGTTTACCGCCGTTCACGACGTGGCGCGTTTTGGTGCGGAAGTATTGCGTGCCTCCCCACGTCAGGCCGACTTTATGGTCGTTGCCGGCACCTGCTTTACCAAGATGGCCCCGGTTATTCAGCGTTTGTACGAGCAAATGCTGGAACCTAAATGGGTGATCTCGATGGGCGCCTGCGCCAACTCCGGCGGCATGTACGATATCTATTCGGTCGTCCAGGGCGTGGATAAATTCCTGCCGGTTGACGTGTATATCCCTGGCTGCCCACCGCGCCCGGAGGCTTACATGCAGGCACTGCTGCTGCTGCAGGAATCCATTGGCAAAGAACGTCGCCCGCTGTCGTGGGTCGTTGGCGATCAGGGCGTGTACCGCGCCAATATGCCATCAGAAAAAGAACGTAAGCACGCCGAGCGTATTGCGGTAACCAACCTTCGGTCGCCTGACGAGATTTAAGACGTTCATTTAACGTCCATCTTAGTGCGCTATTGGTTAACACAGCGAAAAGTTGAACTTGCGGCGAAATAACCCTTTAGTGTGGTGAAAAAAATTATGACAGATTTAACGACGCACGAAGCTCTGCCTGCATGGCATACCCGGGATCATCTCGATGATCCGGTGATCGGCGAACTGCGCAACCGTTTTGGGCCGGAAGCCTTTACTGTTCAGCCCACCCGTACCGGAATGCCCGTGGTATGGGTCAAGGTTGAGCAGTTGCTGGAAGTAATGACGTTTTTAAGAAAACAGCCGAAGCCGTACGTTATGCTGTTCGACCTGCATGGCATGGACGAGCGTCTTCGTACCCACCGTGAAGGCTTGCCTGCCGCGGACTTCTCTGTTTTCTACCATCTGATTTCTGTCGAACGTAACCGTGACATCATGCTGAAAGTGGCGCTGTCTGAAAAAGACCTGCATGTGCCCACAGCAACCAAGATTTTCCCGAATGCCAACTGGTATGAGCGCGAAACCTGGGAAATGTTCGGTATTACCTTCGACGGCCACCCGCACCTGACGCGCATCATGATGCCGCAGACTTGGGAGGGCCATCCACTGCGTAAAGACTACCCGGCGCGCGCCACCGAATTCGATCCCTTTGTGTTGACCAAACAGAAAGAAGATCTGGAGATGGAATCGCTGAAGTTCAAGCCGGAAGAGTGGGGCATGAAGCGCGGCACCGAGAACGAGGACTTCATGTTCCTTAACCTTGGCCCGAACCACCCGTCTTCACACGGTGCATTCCGTATTATTCTACAGCTGGACGGTGAAGACATCGTCGACTGTGTGCCGGACGTGGGTTACCACCACCGTGGCGCAGAGAAGATGGGCGAACGCCAGTCCTGGCACAGCTTTATCCCGTATACCGACCGCATCGAATACCTCGGCGGCTGTGTAAACGAAATGCCTTACGTACTGGCGGTGGAAAAGCTGGCCGGGATCGTGGTGCCGGATCGTGTCAACACCATCCGCGTGATGCTGTCTGAACTGTTCCGCATCAACAGCCACCTGCTGTACATCAGTACCTTTATCCAGGACGTGGGCGCCATGACCCCGGTGTTCTTCGCCTTTACCGATCGGCAGAAAGTGTACGATCTGGTGGAAGCGATTACCGGTTTCCGTATGCACCCGGCCTGGTTCCGTATTGGTGGCGTGGCGCACGACCTGCCGCGTGGCTGGGATCGTCTGCTGCGTGACTTCCTGGACTGGATGCCGAAGCGCCTCGATTCCTATGTGAAAGCCGCGCTGCACAACACCATTCTGAAAGGGCGTTCTGTCGGCGTCGCTTCTTACAACGCGAAAGAAGCGTTGGAATGGGGTGTGACCGGTGCTGGCCTGCGTGCTACCGGCGTTGAGTTTGACGTGCGTAAATGGCGTCCCTACTCCGGCTATGAAAACTTCGATTTCGAAGTTCCGGTCGGCGACGGCAACAGCGACTGCTATACCCGCGTGATGCTGAAAGTGGAAGAGCTGCGCCAGAGCCTGCGCATTCTTGAGCAGTGCCTGAACAACATGCCGGAAGGCCCGTTCAAGGCCGATCATCCGCTGACCACGCCGCCGCCGAAAGAGCGCACGCTGCAACATATTGAAACGCTGATCACCCACTTCCTGCAGGTTTCCTGGGGCCCGGTGATGCCAGCCAACGAATCATTCCAGATGGTTGAAGCCACGAAAGGGATCAACAGCTACTACCTGACCAGCGACGGCAGCACCATGAGCTATCGCACCAGGATACGTACGCCAAGCTATGCTCACCTGCAGCAAATCCCTGCGGTGATCCGTGGCAGCCTGGTCTCTGACCTGATCGTCTATCTGGGTAGTATCGATTTTGTAATGTCAGATGTGGACCGCTAACTATGCATGATCTTAAAGACACTCACGTGAGTCACGATGCGCTTGAGGCCACCCATGCAGCCGCTCCCCAGAGCGGCGCTGATGCATTTGTGCTGAGTGCGGAAGAGCGTGATGCGATCGAGCACGAAAAGCACCATTACGAGGATCCTCGCGCCGCCTCCATTGAAGCACTGAAGATCGTGCAGAAGCAGCGTGGCTGGGTTCCGGATGGGGCGATTTATGCCATCGCTGAAGTGCTGGGCATCCCAGCCAGCGACGTAGAAGGCGTGGCCACGTTCTACAGCCAGATTTTCCGCCAGCCAGTAGGACGCCACGTGATCCGTTACTGTGACAGCGTGGTTTGTCACATCAACGGCTACCAGGGCATTCAGGCCGCGCTGGAAAAGAAACTCAACATCAAGCCGGGCCAGACGACCTTCGACGGTCGTTTCACCCTGCTGCCGACCTGCTGCCTGGGTAACTGCGACAAAGGCCCGAGCATGATGATCGATGAAGATACTCATGCTCACCTGACGCCAGAAAACGCGGTCGAACTGTTGGAGCGGTATAAATGATGATTGATATCAAACGTACTGCCGAAATGCATCCGCTGACCTGGCGCCTGCGCGATGACCAACAGCCGGTATGGCTGGATGAATATCGCAGCAAAAACGGTTACCAGGGCGCGGAAAAAGCGCTGAAAGGCATGGCCGCCGACGACATCGTCACCCTGGTGAAAGATGCCGGGCTGAAAGGTCGTGGTGGTGCAGGTTTCTCCACCGGTTTGAAGTGGAGCCTGATGCCGAAAGACGAATCCATGAATATCCGTTACTTACTGTGTAACGCCGATGAAATGGAGCCGGGCACCTATAAAGACCGTCTGCTGATGGAGCAACTGCCACACCTGTTGGTGGAAGGCATGTTGATTTCGGCATTCGCGCTGAAAGCCTACCGGGGTTACATCTTCCTGCGTGGTGAATACGTTGAGGCCGCAGTGCACTTGCGCCGTGCGATTGCCGAGGCGACAGAAGCGGGCCTGCTGGGCAAAAATATCATGGGCAGCGGCTTTGACTTCGAGCTGTTCGTCCACACCGGCGCTGGTCGCTATATCTGCGGTGAAGAAACGGCGCTGATCAACTCGCTGGAAGGCCGCCGTGCCAACCCGCGCTCCAAGCCGCCATTCCCAGCTTCCGTGGGCGTATGGGGTAAACCGACCTGCGTGAACAACGTAGAGACCTTGTGTAACGTGCCTGCCATCCTCGAGCATGGTGTGGACTGGTACAAAGGGATCTCCGCCGGTAAGAGTAACGACGCCGGTACCAAACTGATGGGCTTCTCTGGCCGGGTGAAAAACCCAGGCGTCTGGGAGCTGCCGTTTGGGACTACTGCGCGTGAAATTCTGGAAGATTACGCCGGTGGCATGCGTGATGGCCTGAAATTTAAAGCCTGGCAGCCGGGCGGGGCGGGTACCGATTTCCTGACCGCCGATCACCTGGATCTGCCAATGGACTTCGAGCACATCGGTAAAGCGGGCAGTCGTTTAGGTACGGCGCTGGCGATGGCGGTGGATCACGAAATCGGCATGGTTCCCCTGGTGCGTAACCTGGAAGAGTTCTTTGCCCGTGAGTCCTGTGGCTGGTGTACACCGTGCCGTGACGGCTTGCCGTGGAGCGTGAAGATCCTGCGTGCTTTGGAAAATGGCGAGGGCCAGCCGGGGGATATCGAAACCCTTGAGCAGCTGTGCCGTTCCCTTGGCCCAGGTAAAACCTTCTGCGCCCATGCGCCAGGTGCCGTAGAGCCACTGCAAAGCGCGATTAAATATTTCCGTGAAGAGTTTGAAGCCGGGATTTCCCCACAGTACTTGGGCAATCTCCAGGCGGTTGGCGGCATTCAGCCAAACAACTTGTTGAAGCAACGCTGGTAATCCCGCTTTGCCTGGGTGCGGTGAGCGCGCCCTGAAACACGGCCAGAATTTTTGATTAACGCCTGCCTTATGGGCAGGCCACTTGGAAGCATGCTGACTATGGCTACGATTCATGTAGACGGCAAAGAATACGACGTAGATGGAGCCGACAACCTGTTGCAGGCGTGTCTCTCCCTCGGCCTCGATATTCCTTACTTTTGCTGGCATCCGGCGCTTGGAAGCGTCGGCGCTTGCCGCCAATGTGCGGTAAAGCAATACCAAAACGCGGACGATACGCGTGGCCGTTTGGTGATGTCCTGTATGACACCGGCATCCGATGGAACCTTTATTTCCATCGATGACGCAGAAGCCAAACAGTTCCGTGAGAGCGTGGTCGAGTGGTTGATGACCAACCACCCGCACGACTGTCCGGTATGTGAAGAGGGCGGTAACTGTCACCTGCAAGATATGACAGTAATGACCGGCCACAGCTTCCGTAAATATCGCTTCAGTAAGCGCACCCACAACAACCAGGAACTGGGGCCATTTATCTCGCACGAGATGAACCGTTGCATCGCCTGTTACCGTTGCGTGCGTTACTACAAAGACTACGCGGATGGCACCGATTTCGGTGTATACGGCGCACACGACAACGTCTATTTCGGTCGTCCGGAAAGCGGCACGCTGGAAAGCGAGTTCTCCGGTAACCTGATAGAAGTGTGCCCAACCGGCGTATTCACCGACAAAACCCACTCCGAGCGCTACAACCGTAAGTGGGACATGCAGTTTGCCCCGAGCATCTGCCAGCAGTGCAGCATTGGTTGTAACACCAGCCCGGGTGAGCGTTATGGTGAACTGCGCCGTATCGAAAACCGTTACAACGGCAGCGTAAACCACTATTTCCTGTGTGACCGTGGCCGCTTTGGTTATGGCTATGTGAACCAGAAAGATCGCCCTCGTCAGCCGCAGCAACTGCGTGGCAATGACTGGATCACCCTGAACGCCGAGCAGGCGATGCAGGGCGCGGCAGATATTCTGCGTCAGGCCAACAAAACCATCGGTATCGGTTCACCGCGTGCCAGCCTGGAAAGCAACTTTGCGTTGCGTGAACTGGTCGGTGCCGAGAACTTCTATACCGGCATCAATCAGGCTGAACAACAGCGCCTGAACCTGATGCTCAATGTGTTGAAAAACAGCGGCGTTTATACGCCTAACCTGCGCGAAATCGAAAGTTACGACGCGGTGTTGGTACTGGGTGAAGATTTGACCCAAACCGGCGCTCGTATCGCGCTGTCGGTACGTCAGGCAGTGAAAGGTAAAGCTCGCGCGATGGCTGCGGCACACCGCGTTGCCGATTGGCAGATCGCGGCGGTGCAAACCATCGGGCAGCACGCCAAACACCCGCTGTTCGTCACTAACGTCGATAACACCCGTCTGGACGATATCGCCGCCTGGAACTACCGTGCGCCGGTGGATGAGCAAGCCCGTTTAGGCTTCGCCATTGCCCACGCGCTGGATGAGTCCGCCCCGGCGGTGACCGATCTGGCCGAAGATCTGAACAAGAAAATTGACGTGATCGTGCAGGCCCTGGCCGGTGCGCAGAAACCATTGATCATCACCGGCAGCAATGCGGGGAGCGAAGCGATCATTGAAGCTGCGGCCAACATTGCCAAGGCGTTGAAAGGTCGCGGTGCCAATGTCGGCATCACCTTCGTCGCCGCCGCTGCCAACAGCATGGGCCTGGCGATGATTGGCGGTGGCTCGCTGGACGAGGCACTGGTGCAACTGGAAAGTGGTTCTGCTGATACCGCCATCGTGATGGAAAACGATCTCTATCGTCACGCCCCGGCGGCCAAAGTGGATGCCGCATTGGCCAAGGTCAGCAACCTGATCGTTGCCGATCACCAGCGCACCGCCATCATGGATAAAGCCAACCTGATCCTGTCTGCGGCCAGTTTTGCAGAGAGCGATGGTACCTTGGTTAGCCAGGAAGGCCGCGCACAGCGCTTCTTCCAGGTCTACGATCCGGCTTATTACGATGATGCCAAGAAAAATATCTACAGCGTGATGCTGGAAAGCTGGCGTTGGATGCACTCGCTGCACTCCACCTACACCAGCCGCCAGGTTGACTGGACTCAGCTCGATGACGTGATTGCCGCCTGCGTGAGCGCATTGCCGCAGCTGCAAGGTATTGTCGAAGCTGCGCCAGATGCCACCTTCCGCATCAGTGGTCAGAAGCTGGCCCGTTCTCCGCACCGCTACAGTGGCCGCACCGCGATGCGTGCCGATATCAGCGTGCATGAACCGCGTCAGCCGCAGGATAAAGACACCATGTTCGCCTTCTCGATGGAGGGGAACAACAGCCCGCTGGCTGACCGTCAGCAGATCCCATTTGCCTGGGCACCAGGTTGGAACTCACCGCAGGCATGGAACAAGTTCCAGGCCGAAGTGGGCGGCAAACTGCGCCATGGCGATCCGGGTATCCGCCTGATCGAAGCAGGGGAGGGCAGCCTCGGTTACTTCACCACTATTCCTGCGGCGTTTAAAGCCGAAGGCTGGCGTGTTGCGCCGTATTACCACCTGTTTGGCAGTGACGAAATGTCACAGCGTTCCGATGTGATCCAACAGCGTATGCCCCAGGCATACGTGATGGTTAACGTTGCCGACGCCGCACAGCTTGGTGTCAATGCCGGTGCCTGGGTCGAGTTCAGCTGTGCGGGTCAAACGCTCCGTTTGCCGGTACGCCTGAGTGAAACCCTGAGCCAAGGCCAGGTTGGTTTGCCGCTCGGCTTGCCAGGGATCCCGCCGGTACTGGTGGGTGCGAAGGTTGAAAATCTGCGGGAGGCGGCACTATGAGCTGGTTGACACCTGAGGTGATCGACATCCTGATCGCCGTGTTGAAAGCGGTGGTGATCCTGTTGGTCGTGGTCACCTGCGGGGCGTTTATGAGCTTCGGCGAACGCCGTCTGCTGGGCCTGTTCCAGAATCGTTACGGACCAAACCGTGTCGGCTGGGGTGGTTCGCTGCAGCTGGTCGCCGACATGATCAAAATGTTCTTCAAAGAAGACTGGGTTCCGACCTTCGCCGACCGCATGATCTTTACGCTGGCCCCGGTGATCGCCTTTACCTCGCTGCTGTTAGCCTTTGCCATCGTGCCGGTCAGCCCGACCTGGTCGGTGGCCGATCTCAACATCGGTATTTTATTCTTCCTGATGATGGCTGGCCTGGCGGTGTATGCCGTGCTGTTCGCCGGCTGGTCCAGTAACAACAAATACTCGCTGTTAGGGGCGATGCGTGCTTCGGCACAAACCCTGAGCTACGAAGTGTTCCTCGGTCTGTCCGTGTTGGGTGTGGTGGCGCAAGCCGACTCGTTCAACATGCAGGCGATTGTTGAATCACAGGCGCACATCTGGAACGTCATTCCGCAGTTCTTTGGTTTCATTACCTTTGCGATTGCCGGTATTGCGGTATGTCACCGCCATCCGTTTGACCAGCCGGAAGCTGAGCAGGAACTGGCTGACGGTTACCACATTGAATACTCCGGGATGAAATTCGGTCTGTTCTTCGTGGGGGAATACATCGGTATCGTGACCGTGTCCGCCCTGATTGTGACGTTGTTCTTCGGCGGCTGGCAGGGTCCATTCCTGCCGCCATTCATCTGGTTCGCACTGAAAACGGCCTTCTTCATGGTGATGTTCATTCTGATCCGTGCTTCGTTGCCGCGCCCGCGTTATGACCAGGTGATGTCTTTCGGCTGGAAAATTTGCCTGCCGTTAACGCTGCTGAACCTGCTGGCAACCGCCGCGGTCATTTTGTACAACGCTCAATAAGGGGTGAATAAACCATGACATTGAAAGAGTTATTGGTTGGTTTCGGCACCCAGGTGCGCAGCATTTGGATGATTGGCTTGCACGCCTTCGCCAAACGCGAAACCCAGATGTATCCGGAAGAACCGGTTTACCTGCCGCCGCGCTACCGTGGCCGCATCGTGCTGACGCGCGATCCGGACGGTGAAGAGCGCTGCGTGGCCTGTAACCTGTGTGCGGTTGCCTGCCCAGTTGGCTGTATCTCCCTGCAAAAAGCAGAGCAGAAAGATGGCCGCTGGTATCCGGAGTTTTTCCGCATCAACTTCTCACGCTGCATTTTCTGTGGTCTGTGTGAAGAGGCTTGCCCAACCACCGCGATCCAGCTGACGCCGGATTTCGAAATGGGTGAGTTCAAGCGCCAGGATCTGGTGTACGAAAAAGAAGATCTGTTGATCTCGGGGCCGGGTAAATATCCGGAATATAACTTCTACCGGATGGCCGGTATGGCGATTGACGGCAAAGCCAAAGGCGAAGCCGAAAACGAAGCCAAACCGATCGACGTCAAAGGTCTGTTGCCTTAAGGAGCCAGCAAGCATGGAAATTGCCTTTTATCTGGCAGGGTTCATTGCGATTATCGCGACCATTCGCGTCATCTCGCATACCAATCCTGTGCATGCGCTGCTGTATCTGATCGTCTCTTTACTGGCGATCTCGGCAGTCTTTTTCTCACTGGGTGCCTACTTTGCGGGTGCTCTGGAAATCATCGTCTACGCCGGTGCCATTATGGTGCTGTTCGTGTTCGTGGTCATGATGCTCAACCTCGGTAACGCGGTGCAGCAGCAAGAACGCGATTGGCTGAAGCCTGCCGTCTGGATTGGCCCTGGCCTGCTGTCACTGATCTTGCTGGTGGTGCTGATTGTGGCGATCCGCAGCGTGTCCGATCAGGGCATCACCGGTGAGATGGTGGACGCCAAAGCGGTCGGGATCAGCCTGTTTGGTCCTTACGTGCTGGCGGTTGAGCTGGCTTCAATGCTGCTGTTGGCGGGCCTGGTGGTTGCCTTCCACATTGGTCGTGAGCACAAACCGGGTGAAGTGTTCAGCAATACCCCGGCAAGCAGCGAAATGGCGAAAAGAAAATCGGAGGACCAAGCATGATCCCTCTTCAACATGGGCTGATCCTGGCGGCGATCCTGTTCGTCCTGGGGCTGACTGGCTTGATGTTACGCCGTAACCTGCTGTTTATGCTGATCAGTCTGGAAGTGATGATCAACGCTGCGGCGTTGGCGTTTATCGTGGCGGGTAGCTATTGGGGCCAGACCGACGGGCAGGTGATGTACATCCTGGCCATCAGTCTGGCGGCAGCCGAGGCCAGTATCGGCCTGGCGTTGCTGCTACAGCTTTACCGTCGTCGGCATACCCTGGATATTGACACTGTCAGTGAGATGCGCGGATGAACCTATTATATTTAACTATTCTGCTACCGCTGATCGGGTTCCTGCTGTTGGCATTTTCCCGTGGTCGCTGGTCTGAAAACACCGCAGCTACCGTTGGCGTGGGGTCGATTGGCCTGGCGGCAGTGGTCACGGCGTATGCGGCGATCGATTTTCTTGGTCAAAGGGCCGCGGGCGTGCAGCTGTATGAGCAAAGCCTGTGGAACTGGATGAACGTGGGTGACTTCAACGTCGGCGTCACCCTGGTGCTGGACGGCCTGTCGCTGACCATGTTGTCAGTGGTCACCGGCGTCGGCTTCCTGATCCACATGTATGCTTCCTGGTATATGCGTGGTGAAGAGGGCTATTCCCGCTTCTTCGCTTACACCAACCTGTTTATCGCCAGCATGGTGGTATTGGTACTGGCAGACAACCTGCTGCTGATGTACCTGGGTTGGGAAGGTGTGGGCCTGTGCAGCTACCTGTTGATCGGTTTCTACTACAAAGATCCGGCCAACGGCGCGGCGGCAATGAAAGCCTTCATCGTTACCCGCGTGGGCGACGTGTTCCTGGCCATTGCGCTGTTCATCCTGTACCACGAACTGGGTACGCTGAACATCCGTGAACTGATGGTGCTGGCACCACAGAAACTGGCGGTTGGCGATACGGCGTTGACCTGGGCAACCCTGATGTTACTGGGTGGCGCGGTCGGTAAATCGGCTCAACTGCCGTTGCAAACCTGGCTGGCAGATGCGATGGCGGGTCCAACCCCGGTATCTGCATTGATCCACGCGGCAACCATGGTTACCGCGGGCGTCTACCTGATTGCCCGTATGCATGGCCTGTTCCTGATGACGCCGGAAGTGCTGAATTTGGTCGGTATCGTGGGTGGCGTTACGCTGCTGCTGGCGGGCTTTGCTGCGCTGGTGCAGACCGACATCAAACGCGTGCTTGCCTATTCCACCATGAGCCAGATTGGCTACATGTTCCTGGCGCTGGGCGTGCAGGCATGGGATGCGGCCATCTTCCACCTGATGACCCATGCGTTCTTCAAGGCGCTGCTGTTCCTGTCCTCCGGTTCGGTGATCCTGGCCTGTCATCATGAGCAGAACATCTTCAAGATGGGTGGCCTGCGCAAGAGCATTCCGCTGGTCTATGTCTGCTTCCTGGTGGGGGGCGCGGCGCTGTCTGCTCTGCCTATCATCACCGCTGGCTTCTTCAGTAAGGATGAAATCCTGGCGGGTGCCATGGCGAACGGCCACTTCAACCTGATGATTGCCGGTCTGATTGGTGCATTCATGACCTCACTGTATACCTTCCGCATGATCTTCATCGTGTTCCACGGCGAAGAGAAAATCAAAGCGCATGCGGG
The DNA here is from genome assembly GCF_046715635.1 of Serratia sp. (in: enterobacteria). Taxonomy (GTDB): domain Bacteria; phylum Pseudomonadota; class Gammaproteobacteria; order Enterobacterales; family Enterobacteriaceae; genus Chania. The sequence continues at coordinate 7,262 of NZ_JBKJYW010000199.1, read as the reverse complement.
CAAAGGTATTACTCACCACCTGCCACTGTTGGTTCTGATGGTGCTGTCCACCTTCGTCGGCGCGATGATTGTGCCGCCGTTGCAGGGTGTACTGCCGGAAACCACCGAACTGGCACACGGCAGCGTTCTGACGCTGGAGATCGCCTCTGGCGTGGTCGCTATCGTCGGGATCCTGCTGGCAGCTGCGCTGTGGCTGGGCCAACGTCGCCTGGTCAACAGCATCGCGAACAGCGCTCCGGGTCGTTTCTTCTCGACCTGGTGGTTCCATGCCTGGGGCTTCGACTGGCTGTATGACAAGGTGTTCGTCAAGCCATACCTGGGTATCGCCAAGCTGCTGCAAAGCGATCCGCTGAACTCGCTGATGAACCTGCCTGCGCTGTTCTCCCGCTGGGGGAACCGTGGCCTGACGGTGAGTGAGAACGGTCAGATCCGCTGGTATATCGCGTCTATGGGTGTGGGTGCAGTGCTGGTACTGGCTCTGTTGATTTTGGTTTAACTGAATAATTTAAACAGACGCATTTTGGGTTCGGCCCTTGTCGAACAAGGGCCCGATACAAGTTTTTTAGATTATTCATATAAGGGACACAAAACGCCATGCTATTACCTTGGCTAATTCTTATCCCCTTTATCGGCGGTCTGCTGTGCTGGCAGTGCGAGCGTTTCGGTACTAAGGCGCCGCGCTGGATAGCGTTGATCGCAATGGGGCTGACGTTGGCGCTCTCTCTGCAACTGTGGTTGCAGGGGGGCTATTCGTTGATAAAACCGCTGGGCATGCCGCAGTGGCAGTCTGAGTTTATGTTGCCGTGGATCCCGCGCTTTGGCATCAGCATTCACCTGGCGCTGGACGGCCTGTCACTGCTGATGGTGGTGCTGACCGGTTTCCTGGGCGTGCTGGCGATCCTCTGTTCCTGGCGTGAAATCCAGAAGTATCAGGGCTTCTTCCACCTGAACCTGTTGTGGATCCTGGGCGGTGTGATCGGCGTGTTCCTGGCCATCGACCTGTTCCTGTTCTTTTTCTTCTGGGAAATGATGCTGGTGCCGATGTACTTCCTGATCGCCTTGTGGGGTCATAAAGCATCGGATGGTAAAACCCGTATCACTGCAGCAACCAAGTTCTTCATCTACACCCAGGCCAGTGGTCTGGTAATGCTGATTGCGATCATGGGGCTGGTATTTGTGCACTACAATGCGACCGGCGTGTGGACCTTCGACTACGAAGATCTGCTGAAAACCCCGATGTCGCACAACGTTGAATACCTGTTGATGCTGGGCTTCTTCATTGCGTTTGCGGTGAAAATGCCGGTGGTGCCATTGCACGGCTGGTTGCCAGATGCACATAGTCAGGCACCAACGGCGGGTTCTGTCGACCTGGCAGGGATCTTGCTGAAAACGGCGGCCTACGGCCTGTTGCGTTTCAGCCTGCCGCTGTTCCCGAATGCGTCCGCTGAGTTTGCCCCGATCGCCATGTGGCTGGGTGTGGTGGGTATCTTCTACGGTGCCTGGATGGCGTTCGCACAGACCGATATCAAACGTCTGATTGCCTACACCTCGGTTTCCCATATGGGCTTCGTGCTGATCGCCATCTACACCGGTAGCCAGCTGGCTTACCAGGGTGCGGTTATCCAGATGATCGCTCACGGTCTGTCTGCGGCCGGTATGTTCATCATCTGTGGCCAGCTGTACGAACGTCTGCATACCCGCGATATGCGTCAGATGGGCGGCCTGTGGGGACGTATCAAGTACCTTCCTGCGCTGTCACTGTTCTTCGCGGTGGCAACCCTGGGGATGCCGGGTACCGGTAACTTCGTCGGTGAATTCATGATCCTGTTCGGCAGCTTCCAGGTTGTGCCAGTGATCACCGTGATTTCTACCTTCGGTCTGGTGTTTGCTTCGGTTTACTCGTTGATCATGATGCAGCGTGCTTACTACGGCACCCCGAAATCTGATCAACCGTTGCCGGGCATGACCGCACGTGAACTGTTTATCATTCTGCTGTTGGTGGTACTGCTGGTGCTGCTGGGTGTCTATCCTCAGCCAATCCTCGATACCTCAAGTGCGGCGATGAGCAACGTGCAACACTGGTTTGGTCCGTCAGTTTCAGCAATTTCAACAACAAGGCCGTAATTCGCCATGACAATAACTCCTCAACAACTGATCGCACTGTTACCGCTGTTGATCGTCGGATTGACGGTGGTGGTTGTGATGCTGTGCATTGCGTGGCGACGCGACCACTTTATCAACGCCACCCTGACAGTGATCGGTCTTAACCTGGCGCTGCTTTCACTCTACTTTGTTGGCCAGGTAGGCCCAATGGACGTCACCCCGCTGGTGCGGGTTGACGGTTACTCGATGTTCTATACCGGGCTGGTGCTGCTGGCGAGTCTGGCAACCTGTACCTTCGCCTATCCATGGCTGGTGGGTTACCCGGATAACCGCGAAGAGTTCTACCTGCTGGTGCTGATTGCCGCCATGGGTGGCATTCTGCTGGCGAGTGCCAACCACCTGGCTTCACTGTTCCTGGGTATTGAGCTGATCTCACTGCCGCTGTTTGGTCTGGTGGGTTATGCCTACCGCCAGAAGCGTTCGCTGGAAGCGGCCATCAAGTATATGGTGCTGTCTGCGGCGGCCTCGAGCTTCCTGCTGTTCGGCATGGCGCTGCTGTACGCCGAGTCCGGTGACCTGTCACTGGCAGGCCTGGGCAAGAGTATGCAAGAGAACATGGTGCATCAGCCGCTGATCCTGGCAGGCATGGGCATGATGATCGTCGGTCTGGGCTTCAAACTCTCCCTGGTACCTTTCCAGCTGTGGACGCCGGATGTGTATCAAGGGGCACCGGCGCCGGTTTCAACCTTCCTGGCTACCGCCAGTAAGATTGCGATCTTCGCGGTGGTGATGCGTCTGTTCCTGTATGCACCTGCTGCCGACAATGAAGCGCTGCGGATGGTGTTGTCGATCATCGCCGTGTGTTCGATCCTGTTCGGTAACCTGATGGCGCTCAGCCAGACCAACATCAAGCGACTGCTGGGTTACTCCTCGATCGCTCACCTGGGCTACCTGCTGGTGGCGCTGGTTGCGGTGCAAACCCACCAGCTGTCGCTGGAAACCGCCGGGGTTTATCTGGCGGGCTACCTGTTCAGCAGCCTGGGTGCCTTCGGTGTGGTTAGCCTGATGTCCAGCCCGTACCGTGGCCCGGATGCCGACTCGCTGTTCTCCTATCGCGGCCTGTTCTGGCACAAGCCAATCCTGTCAGCGGTTATGACGGTGATGATGCTGTCCTTGGCCGGTATCCCGATGACGCTGGGCTTTATCGGTAAGTTCTTCGTGATTGCGATGGGCGTCAGTGCTCACCTGTGGTGGTTGACCGGTGCCGTGGTGCTGGGTAGTGCAATCGGTTTGTACTACTACCTGCGTGTGACCGTCAGCCTGTTCCTCAGTGCACCGGAAACTCTGGTTCGCGATACGCCAAACAACTGGGCGTTGACCGCTGGTGGTGTGGTGGTGCTGATCTCTGCCGCGTTGGTGCTGTTGTTGGGTATCTACCCGCAACCGTTGATCACGCTGGTGCAGATGGCACAGCCGATGTTCTGATTAATCTCGAGCTAGACAACAAGGGTCGCCCAATGGCGGCCCTTGTTTATTTGTAGCCAGAATTGTTCATAGGGGCTCTGCATGCTGCGCCCGTTTTTGCTTGAGAGTAGCTCTCAAGCTTATTTGTAGCAGGCAATCCATTTTGCGCAGAAATGCTGGTATTCTTGCCCAGTGCCGCTAACACATCTCCGACGGTGAAAACCGCCAAGCAAGAGATTATTTGCAGCCCGATTGGGCCGCATTCTGGGGAAATCATGATTGCTTTATGGATGGTTGCTGCCAGCGTGTTTTTCGCGTTGATGGGAGCTTGCATCAAACTGGCTTCGGTGAAGGTCGGTTTTTTCGATATCGTTTTTTACCGCTCAGCGATCAATGTGGCCATCGTGGCAGCGCTGATTAAAGTTAAAAATATTGGTTTTCGCACCCAGCATCTTGGCTTGCACATGAAGCGCGCTGCGATCGGCAATGCGGCCATGTATTGCGGTTTCTATGCGCTGATCCATCTGCCTATTGCCACCGCCACGACGCTGGGCTATACCAACCCGATTTTCCAATCGGTGATCACCTTTGTCACGGCCAGAGGTCAGTTGACCGGTAAGCTGCTATTTTCGGTGCTGCTGGGTTTTGTGGGCATCCTGATCATGCTGCGTCCTGACATGCCAAACGGGGAATATACCGCGACTCTGATAGGCCTGCTCTCCGGATTGCTGACGGCGCTGGCCTATTTCAACGTCGGTAAACTGGTGCGTACCGGGGAGCCTGAACTGCGTGTGGTGTTCTACTTCTCGCTGGTCGGCACCTTGTTTGGCGTGGTGATGACGGCGATTGTCGGCTTCGCGGCGTTGGATGCCACCAGCCTGTTGTACGTCTGCGCCATCGGCGTATTCGGCAGCTTGGGGCAGATCACCATGACCCGCGCCTATGGCGGCGGCAATGCGGTCACCGTCGGTATTCTTTCTTACAGCACAATCATTTTCTCCACGCTGCTCGGTTATCTGATTTTCGCCCAGACCCTGTCGTTTATCGCCGCGGCGGGTATGGTACTGATCATTGTTTCCGGCGCGCTGGCCATATCACGCCGTGCGTCAGCTAAAAAGGTGGAAGCGGCTTCGGTGTAATTTTGTTGCAGGTGGTTAGAGACGTCTTTCTTGGACAGAAAACACTCACTTTTTGTGGTTAAAATCACATTATTGTGATTTTCATGCATTAAATTGCATGATTGATGTGATTTTTATCACATGTGGTGCTCTGATTTCGCGTAAACTAGGTGGATTATTTTTAGCGGATCAGGATTATGAACGTCATTTTTGCCATTGCGGTAACTACCGGTATTCTCTCCGGCGTATGGGGCTGGGTTGCCATCAGCCTTGGGCTAATCAGTTGGGCGGGCTTTCTTGGCTGCACGGCCTATTTTGCCTGCCCGCAAGGTGGCCTCAAGGGCTTGGCGATCAGCACACTGACCTGCTTGAGCGGCGTGTTCTGGGCGATGGTCATCATTCACGGCAGCGCGTTGGAACCCGCCTGGAGCATTCTGGGCTACCTGCTGACTGGCATAGTCGCCTTCCTGATGTGTATTCAGGCCAAACAGCAATGGCTTGGCTTTGTTCCCGGGACTTTTATCGGTGCCTGTGCCACCTTCGCCGGTGACGGCAACTGGCCATTGATCACGGTCTCGCTGCTGGTCGGCTTACTGTTTGGCTACGCCATGAAAAACAGTGGCTTGTGGCTGGCTGCGCGCCGTAAATCCCCCTCGGTAGCGCTGACCGAACAAGCCTCCACCGACGCCTGAAAGGGCGTCCGTTTCTTGTCTTGCCCTTTTTTTAATCAACATTCCGATGGCGTGTATCCAGGTCATGTCCTACCATGGGACTACGACCAAGGGTTGTTGATGGCTAAGCAACGTTGAATTGACTAATAACGGAGAGCTTAAAGATGGCGATAAACCGAGACGAGAACCAAACGACGCTGGATGACGATCTGAGAATGCTGAGTGACACTCTGCAAGAAGTGTTGGATTACTCTGGCGATCGAGCCGATCAGGCTTATACGGATATCAAAGCCCATGCCGAGCGGGCGCTAAAGGACATCAAGTCGCGTCTGGCAAATAGCTCAGAATGTTATTACGTGCGGGCGAAAGAGGTGGCATGTCGTGCCGATGACTATGTCCGTGACAAGCCTTGGCATAGTGTAGGTATTGGTGCCACGGTAGGCTTGGTGCTTGGGCTATTGCTGGCCCGTAAGTAAAAGCAATAGGGGGCGCTAACCGTATTTCATACCGCAACCACACAAGCCTGAGGCAGGTGGGGATCATACAGGTTAGCCGACCGTTGAGCGCATGGACGCGCGATACGAGCCCCCAGGGATGGGTTTACGGCGTGTCGGCGTTCTGTATGATCCCCGCCTGTAGCACTATTAGTTGCAGCTATTTAGCTAACGTATTATTTAGCTATTATCCTTCAGATACGTTTAACTCATCAGCCGTTAGCGGCGCAAACACCTCATCAATATTAAGTAATTCGCCGCGGTCAGCTTGAGCAATAGATTCGGCTAATGCTGCTTGCAGGTTATGTACCTTTATCAGCAGATCGTCAAACTTGTTTTTGGCGATCTGCTCGGGTATTTCTTCCATGTATCACCTACTGGCTGTGATGGGATAAATATCCATTATAGCCAGAACAAAAAACAATCACCAAATTGGCATCAACGCCCCAGTATCACCTCCACCTGGTAGGTTTTAGCCTCCTCAGCCAAGGTAATTACCGCTTCCTGCTGCAGCACACCATCAATAATCACCTGAGTTTCTCCTTCCCCTTGGCGTAGGGTGAAGTGATATTCACTTTCCCCTTCACGGTAGGTTAAGGTGACCGGCGGCCAATCTGCCGGTAAGCGGGTGTGGATGGAAAGCGTATTGCCGTGGCGTTTTAGCCCCAGCAGCGACTCGATGATTAACCGATACATCCAGCCCGCCGAGCCGGTATACCAGCTCCATCCTCCACGCCCAACGTGCGGGGCGACCGCGTAAATATCGGCAGTGGCGACATAAGGTTCGACCTTGTAGCGCTCCGCTGCGGTGCTATCCAGGCTGTGGTTGATGGGGTTAATCAGCGCCATCAGTTCCCAGGCGCGCTCGATATTGCCCATCTCGGCGAACGCCATCACCGCCCATACCGCCCCGTGAGTGTATTGACCGCCGTTTTCCCGCACGCCGGGCAGGTAACCCCGGATGTAGCCGGGATTCGGGCCGTTGCCGTCAAATGGCGGGGTCAGCAGTTTGATGATGCCGGCCTGGTCGTCCACCAGGTGCTTATCCAGAGATTGCATCGCCTGTGCGCTGCGCTCCTTGTCACCCGCACCGGAAAGGATCGACCAACTCTGGGCTATGGCATCAATGCGACACTCTGCCGCTTGGTGTGAACCCAGCGGCTCCCCGCTATCGAAGTAACCACGGCGATACCATTCGCCATCCCAGGCGTTGCTGTGCAGGTTGGCACGCAGTTTTTCTGCTTCCTCGCGGCACAGTTCTGCCAGCTCCAGATCGCCGCGGCGGGTGGCCAGTTTGCCGTAACGTTGCAGAATATAGAACAGGAAGAAGCCCAGCCAAACGCTCTCACCCCGGCCTTCCAACCCCACCATGTTCATGCCGTCGTTCCAGTCACCGGCCCCCATTAGCGGCA
>NZ_JBKJYW010000198.1:0-17473 GCF_046715635.1 Serratia sp. (in: enterobacteria) | reverse complement strand
AACCGCGCAATGTGCTGAACCGAGTGTGGCAGCGTTTGCGTCAGCGCGGGTTATTCCCCGTAGTAGCGGTAGAGTTGGAGTTCTATCTCATCGATCGCCAGCGCGATCCTGAAGGTTATTTGCAACCACCCTGTGCCCCTGGCACTCAGGAGCGTAACACCCAGAGCCAGGTCTATTCGGTAGACAACCTGAATCACTTTGCCGACGTGCTAAGCGAGATTGACGAACTGGCCCGCCTGCAAGGGCTCCCGGCCGACGGAGCGGTAGCGGAAGCGTCACCGGGCCAGTTTGAGGTGAACCTGCATCACACCAATGATGTGTTGCAGGCCTGTGACCATGCCTTGGCGTTGAAACGGCTGATACGCATGGTCGCCGAGAAGCACCATATGCATGCAACCTTTATGGCCAAGCCTTACGAGGAACATGCGGGCAGCGGTATGCATGTGCATATCAGCATGCTCGACAAGCAAGGTAACAACGTCTTTGCCGATGCGGATGGCGAAGACTCCACGCTGTTGAAGCAGGCGCTGGCTGGCATGATCGCCTTGATGCCTGCCTCTATGGCGCTGCTGGCACCCAACGTCAACGCCTACCGCCGCTTCCAGGCGGGGATGTACGTTCCCACCCAGGCATCCTGGGGCCATAACAATCGCACCGTAGCGCTACGTATTCCCTGTGGCGATCGCGACAGCCACCGCGTGGAGTATCGCGTGGCGGGGGCCGATGCCAACCCTTATCTGGTGATGGCAACCATTCTGGCCGGGATTGTCTATGGCCTCGACACTCAGTTACCGTTGCTTGAGCCAGTCACCGGCAACGGGCTGGAGCAAGAGGGGCTGCCGTTCCCGATCCGCCAGAGCGATGCGCTGTATGAGTTCGAACACCAGCCGGTGCTCAATGCGCTGCTTGGCGAACGTTTCAGCCACGTCTATCTGGCCTGTAAGACCGATGAGCTGGAGCAGTTTGAACGGCTGATCACCGAAACCGAAATCGAGTGGATGCTGAAAAACGCCTGACGTCCTCAGCCCGATCCTACCGCGCGCCGGCGCATTCCCGCGGGCTACCTGTGGCCTGGCGAAGCCGTGCGCGACGGTGATGACTTCTTCCAACTTGGCGTACAGGACGCCGGTGAGGAATAACCCAATGACGATAAGTGCCATCGACAATAATGGCGCGGGCAAACCGCAACTGCGCAAGACATTGAAACTGTGGCAAGTGGTGATGATGGGCCTGGCCTATCTGACGCCAATGACGGTGTTTGACACCTTCGGTATCGTTTCTGGCGTGACGGACGGGCACGTTCCGGCATCCTACCTGTTGGCGTTGGCTGGGGTGCTATTTACCGCCATCAGCTATGGCAAGCTGGTGCGCCAGTTCCCGACCTCGGGCTCGGCTTATACCTACGCGCAAAAGGCTATCAACCCGCACGTGGGTTTCCTGGTTGGCTGGTCATCGCTGCTGGATTACCTGTTTTTGCCGATGATCAATACGCTATTGGCCAAAATCTATCTTACGGCCCTGTTCCCAGAGGTCCCACCGTGGATCTGGGTGGTCGGGTTTGTGATCCTGATCACCGCCATCAACCTGAAAAGCGTCAGCCTGGTGGCAAACTTCAACACCCTGTTTGTGGTGGCGCAAGTGGCGATTATCGTGGTGTTTATCTTCCTGGTGGTACGAGGGTTGCACAATGGCGAAGGGGTTGGCCAGGTGTGGAGCCTGCAACCTTTTGTCAGTGAAAATGCCCATCTATTGCCGATCATTACCGGCGCCACCATCCTGTGCTTTTCGTTTCTGGGGTTTGACGCCGTTACTACGCTGTGCGAAGAAACGCCTGATGCCGCCCGTGTGATCCCGCGTGCTATCTTCCTTACCGCACTCTATGGTGGGGTTATCTTCATCACCGTGTCGTTCTTTATTCAGCTGTTCTTCCCGACGCTGGAGCGTTTCAAACAGCCGGATGCGGCACTGCCGGAAATCGCGCTGTATGTGGGCGGCAAGTTGTTCCAGTCAATCTTCCTGTGCATCACCTTTATCAATACCCTGGCTTCTGGCCTGGCTTCCCACGCCAGCGTGTCCAGACTGCTGTATGTGATGGGGCGCGACAATGTGTTCCCGGAAAAATTCTTCGGTTACGTGCATCCTAAATGGCGTACGCCAGCGCTTAACGTGTTGCTGGTGGGTTTGGTGGCGTTATCCGCATTATCCTTTGATTTGGTGACGGCGACCGCTCTGATCAACTTTGGTGCGCTGGTGGCCTTTACCTTCGTCAACCTTTCGGTGATCAGTCACTTCTATATTCGTCAAGGGCGCAACAAGAGTTGGAAAGACCGTTTCCATTACCTGATCTTGCCGCTGGTGGGGGCGCTGACGGTAGGGATCTTGTGGCTGAACCTGGAAAAAAGCTCCTTGACCATGGGGCTGCTGTGGGCGGCGCTTGGGTTTGGTTATCTGGCCTATCTCACCCGTCGTTTCCGCCAGCCACCGCCGCAGTTGGAGCGCCAACCTCAGCAGTAAAGGTATGGGCGCAGTGCTGCGCCCTTTCTTTTTCCCCGGTAGGGCAGTAGAGTAAAAAAACTGTACAAAAATAACTAATTGGATCCTACTCTAATGCCCCCGTTGTCCACTTCCCATAAAGCTACCTTGCTCGGCCTGTTGGCCATTGTGTTATGGAGCAGCGTGGTTGGCCTGATCCGCAGCGTCAGCGAAGGCCTGGGGCCAGTCGGCGGGGCAGCGATGATCTACAGCGTGGGCACGCTGTTTCTGCTGGCCGTGATGGGCATTCCCAAGCTGCGTGAGTTCCGCCGTTCTTATCTGATCCTCGGCAGCCTGCTGTTTGTGCTGTATGAGATCTGCCTCTCGTTGTCACTGGGCTATGCCAGCAATCGCATGCAGGCCATTGAACTGGGGATGATCAACTATCTTTGGCCCTGTTTTACCGTGTTGTTGGCTATCCTGTTTAACGGGCAAAAGGCCAAATGGTGGGTGGTGCCTGGTTTATTACTCTCCCTGTTCGGTATCGGTTGGATCATGAGTGGCAGCGGCGGTTGGTCACCGGCGCAAATGCTGGCCAACGTGCAAAGCAATCCCTTGAGTTACGGGTTAGCATTCAGCGGCGCGGTGATTTGGGCCATCTATTGCAACGTGACCAAGAGGATCGCCCAGGGCAAAAACGCGGTGGTGCTGTTTATCGCTCTGACCGCATTGGCACTGTGGCTGTTCTATCCTTTCAGCAATGAAAGCGGCATGCACTTTAGCCTGCCGGTTGTGCTGGCTTTGCTGTGCGTGGGGACCGCGATGGGGGCTGGCTATGCTGCCTGGAACGTTGGGATCCTGCATGGCAATATGACGCTGCTGGCGACCGTATCTTACTTTACCCCGGTGTTGTCATCGGTGTTTGCCGCCGTGGTACTGAGTACTGCGCTGACCCTCAACTTTTGGCAGGGAGTGATGATGGTGACGCTAGGATCGCTGATTTGCTGGCGGGCCACCCGCGCCGCCTGAGGCCTATTTTTACCTGTGCAGGCGGCAGAATAATGAATTTCGATCTAATCTCAAGGTAAGTATTCTGCCGGAAGGAACGGGAAAATGAGAAAAGATATTCAATTTATTCAGCAGCCAGCGCTGAATGGCCACAGCTTCAGCACCGGTGATATCGTTCGCCTAACCACTGCTAACCTGCCGCATGAGTATCAATTGGATGTGATGATCCTGCGCCGTGATGACAAGCTGATCCATGGCTCGGTAGTCGTGGCCTCGCCGAAAATCGATATCCCGGTCAGCCAATGGGAAATTGCCACGGGTGATGAGGTGGTATTCCGGCAAGAGAACATTGCCAAGGCCGTACCCGGAGCTCGCTGAAAAAACACCCGGTTCGCCATGTAAAGGCACCGCATGCTTCTAAGCCGACATAGCGTCGGCTTTTTTACGCGTTTTTTTAACCCCAGGTTAAAAATTTGTGCCGCATAAAAAGACACCAAAGATCGCCATTTGAACGCTATCGACATGATGAAAATCACATCAAAAATGTTTTTCATTGCAATTTATTTTAAAAAATGAGAACGCAATCGATTACGCAATAGTAAAATGCCCAACTGGATCACAGATTATTACAGTGAGAGCTTTCTATAATGCGCACGGCAACCGGCAATAGGTAACCGTTCGTTTACAGCAGGCGTCGCCAGACTCATCATCATTCTAACGGGCAGGGAATGGCCCACTCAGCATGTGGTAATAAAATGAAGAAAATAGCTCTCGCAGCAGGTGTGCTTCTCTCCGCGTCTTTCAGCCCCGCTACCCTGGCAGCGGAAAGCAAAGACAGCCAGTATCTTTCAGACTGGTGGCATCAGAGTGTCAACGTAGTAGGCAGCTACCATACCCGCTTCGGGCCGCAGCTGAACAATGACGTGTATCTGGAGTATGAAGCCTTTGCCAAGAAAGACTGGCTGGATTTCTATGGCTACGTGGACGTGCCAAAGTTCTTCGGCACCGGTAACACGCCAAACCGTGGCATCTGGGATAAAGGTTCACCGCTGTTTATGGAGATCGAACCACGCTTCTCCATCGATAAACTGACCGGCACCAACCTGGGCTTTGGGCCGTTCAAAGAGTGGTATTTTGCCAACAACTACATTTACGACATGGGGCGTAACGACGCCTCCCGTCAAAGCACCTGGTATATGGGCCTGGGCACCGATATCGAAACCGGTCTACCGATGAGCCTGTCGATGAACATTTATGCCAAATACCAATGGCAGAACTATGGTGCATCCAACGAAAACAGCTGGGACGGCTATCGCTTCAAGGTGAAATATTTTGTGCCGTTGACCGAAATGTGGGGCGGCAACCTGAGCTATATCGGCTTCACCAACTTTGACTTTGATTCCGATCTGGGCAGCGACAACTTCGTGGTGGATGGCCGTCAGGCACGTACCAGCAACTCTATCGCCTCCAGCCACATCTTGGCGCTGAATTACGATCACTGGCATTACTCCTTCGTGGCGCGTTACTTCCATAACGGTGGTCAATGGAATGATGGGGTGGACATCGGTACGCCACAGGGGCCAATCAAGTCTACCGGTTGGGGTTACTACCTGGTTGCCGGTTATAACTTCTGATTTTTCGTGCTATCAGAAACAGGAAACCCCGCGCTGGCGGGGTTTTTTATCACAATCTCAGGTAACTTTCCGCCGGTAAATGTTTAACCGGCATAACCAATTTGCCCTTGATAACGTAGCACTCATTGTCGATCCACTTGAGGATTTGCTCACGGCTGACACCTTCAAATTGTGCATAGCGATAAATATCACCATTGAAGTGCAGCTGGATGTACTCCATCAGCGTCATGTGCATGGTATAACTCCTAAACGGCTAGAAACAGCGGTTTCGCCACGCTGAGTGATTGAGGTTTACAAGGTCTAAATGTAGATTATCATTAACAAAACAGCAACAAAAAGTACTAAGAAGAGCCATGTCGGTAGTAAAAAGGAGTAAAAGAATTCCCGTACAGCACGGCGGGGAATTGATTACTATCATTTATCGATGGCATAAGATGGGTTTTGAGGTGCAACAAAAAAGAGCAGATTTACTCATTTTGTGGCGCATTCAAATTACTGAGGGTTTATTTTTCCGTAAGAAAAATCTACGGTGTCTGTTCGGATATCGTGAGTCGTTTTGAGCGTGAACAATTTTTTGTCTGATAGCCACGATCTATTTTTTAATAACTGACGTGAATGACATGTCGGTCTGCTAGACGGACGCTGCATGCGGTGCCCCTACAGAGCACCGCGAACCTTCACGCGCGGGCGCTGATGTTCTTTTTGAACGTGAGTACCCGGCTGCGGCTGGCGATCAGATCGACCTGGTAACCGCGGAAATACAGACAAAACCGATTCAGGTTGGGCCCATCGTTGCTTTCAACCAATATCCTCCCATCCCCCAGCGAACTCAGGGTACCGGTTTGCACCGCCGGGCCGACCCCAATATGGATCTGGTTGCCGCAAATTTCGAACGCGGTGCGGTATTGTGGATGATACCAGTGCCCCTGAACCTGCTTGAGACAAACCGTTTCACTAGCCACCGGTAGAAAACGGCGTGCAACGTGGCCAACCTCACCTTCTACGGCTTCACCCGTCCACTTAAGGCGCATTGGCTGATGGGCCGAGAGCGAGACCGCATAACCATCTTCACTTTGATACAGCGGTTCGTTGGTGCCCAGATAAGCTACGTTGCCCCCTTTAACCTCCAACCAGTAAGGTTCCGCCCGGGCGGCGTAGATCCCATCTGGGATCGCCGTGCTGCGTTGGGGCAGAGGTTCATTCAGCAGCGCCGCCATCACCTGAAAAATGATGGTAAAGCTGTCACAATCTTCACGGTTGGCAACCAGCAGAGCACCTGCTTGCCGGTCTGGCGCTAGCAGAAAATAGGTCTTATAACCGGCATGAGAACCGCCATGGCCTAGCAGTGTCTGGCTACCAAGCGGCGTTTGCGCCAACCCTAATCCGTAACGGCTGATTTGGCCATGGCTGAGTCGACGCGGAGCACTTAACTGTGTCAGAACGCCTTTGCCAGGGCCACTACTGGCCAGCAGGCATTGCAACCAGCGGGTGAGGGCGTTGGCGCTCCCTGTCAGGCTGCCAGAGGCGGAGAGATGCAAACCGGCGCTGGTCTGCTGCCAACCTTTGGCCGTATGCCAATAACCAGGAGCCAGCCCAGGTACCACATCAAACCAGCTTTCAGGGGCTTGTAGTTGCACGCCCAGAGGGCGAGCCAGGTGCTGCTGTATCAGCGCGTCAAAAGCGTAGCCTTTAGCTTTTAGCGCCGCCTCTACCAGACGGTAGCCGGTATTGGTGTAGGTGATCTCACTGCCCGCCGGGTAGTTAAGCCGGGTTAAACCCTGGATAAACTCCATCACCGGTTGGGCCTCACTGACGGTGTTGACCGAGACGCCAAGCAGCCCCAGCGTTTGCCGAATATCTGGCAGCCCGCTGGTCATGTCCAAAGCCTGGCCTATGGTCACCTCCGCCAGTTGTCCCTGCAATTCGGGCAGTAGATTGCCAAGGCGATCGTCAAGCCGCAGGGCGTTGTCGGTGGCATTCAGCGCCAGTGCGGCAAAAATATGTTTGGTAATGGAGGCATAGCGCACCACGGTATCGGCAGTGAAGGGATCGCGGCGTGCCAGATCGGCCAGCCCCGCACACACTACCGCCTGGGTTTTTCCTTGGTCAAACAGGGTGATAGCCCCACCGGGTTGACCTGCGGTTTGCCAGCCAGCCAACAGTTGAGCGGCCGTTGCCTGTGCGGCGCGCCAGTTTAGCGGGGTGTCAGACATAGTTTCCTCCTGAGATAACGAGCGCCACACATCACTGTGGCCTGGTCTACACGAATGTCTACCACAGCCACGGTGCAGAAGTGGTTGGCGGGTATGGCAAGGGTGGTCTTTCAATCCCTGAGGCCGCGTGCAACGAGTGAGCATGGGATGAAAGTGGCACAATTGTGACGCAAGGCAAAAGTCACGGGCCGCTGTTTTGTGCGCTGTTCAGACCAGTGGTGAACCTTTCCATCAAAATTGCGATGCAGTGCTCAAATCGCCATGGAAGGGCGTGAAATACAGGGAGGGATAAGGTGAGGGTAAGGGCGACTCCGGCGCGATGGTGGCACCGGAGTTAGGACGGGTTAGCGTTGCTGCTCACCCCAGGCCAGCATGCTTTCTATCATCTGCTGCAACAGCCGTTGTAAAGGCGCAGCACGGGCGGCATCAAATTCGAATGTCTGCTCGGACATATAGTTCACTTGTGCTAACTCCAACTGCACCGCATGCTGGTTTTTCTGCGGTTGACCATAGGCACGGGTAATGTAGCCCCCTTTAAAGCGCCCGTTGAGCACGTGGTTGAACTGCTGCTGTTGCTGACAGCAGGTGACCAGCCTGTCACTCAGTGAAGCTGGGCAACTTTCACCCCCGTTGGTGCCCAGATTGAGATCGGGCAGCTTGCCGTCGAACAGGCGTGGGATCACGGAGGCTATCGAGTGGGCATCAAACAGTAAGGCATAACCGTGTTGGGCTTTTAGCCGCGCTAGCTCGGTTTGTAATTGCTGATGGTAGGGTTGCCAAATGTTCTGCAGGTATCCGGCGCGTTCGTCGTCTGAAGGGGCGGCATTCGGCAGAAAACTGGGGCGGCCATCGAACAACACATCCGGGAACAGACCGGTAGTGGCGGTGGTGTAGAGCGGTTTGTCATCTGCTGGGCGGTTGAGGTCGATCACCAGGCGCGAATAGTTTCCCACCAGGATGCTGGCACCCATGGCGCGGGCAAAATCATATAGCCTTGGGATATGCCAATCGGTGTCCTGTAGGGGGCGGGCCTCATCGGTTAGCCCTGTCTCAACCGCTGGCGTCAAGCGGGTACCGGCATGGGGGATACTGATCAACAGCGGCAGATGGCCGCTCTGGAACTCGAAAGGATCGCGAATTATCATTAACGGACTTCTCCTCGGAAAATCACCGTGCAGGGCAGTTGTCCGCCCAACCAGTAAGCCAGCTCTGCCGGGCGTGCCAGCGGCCAGTGAACGAAATCAGCCACTTTGCCCACTTCCAACGAGCCATGAGTTTCTTGCAGGCCCAAAGCCTTGGCGGCATGCAGCGTTACGCCTGCCAGCGCTTCTTCCGGCGTAAGACGGAACAGGGTGCAGGCCATGTTAATCATCAGACGCAGCGAGAGTGCGGGTGAGGTGCCAGGGTTGGCATCGCTGGCAATGGCCATAGCCACGCCGTGTTTGCGGAACAGTTCAACCGGTGGGCACTGCGTTTCGCGCAACAGGTAGTAGGCACCAGGCAACAGCACCGCCACGGTACCGGCTGCCGCCATCGCTATCGCGTCTTGTTCGGTGGCATATTCCAGATGATCGGCGGAAAGGGCATGATGCCGAGCCGCCAATGCGCTACCGCCGAGCGCCGAAAGCTGCTCTGCGTGCAGTTTCACCGGTAGGCCAGCTTGCTCTGCGGCAGCGAAAACCCTCTCAACCTGCTCAGGGGAGAAGGCCAAATGTTCGCAAAACGCATCGACTGCATCGGCCAGGCCTGCGGCTGCGGCTTCAGGAATGATGGTATTGCACACCAGGTCTATATAGTCGTCGCTGCGTCCCGCATACTCCGGTGGCAGGGCATGAGCGGCCAGGCAGGTGGTTTTCACTTCGACCGGTAATATTTCTGCCAGGCGACGCGCCACGCGTAACATTTTCAGTTCGCTTGCCAGCGTTAAGCCGTAGCCAGATTTGATTTCTATGCAGGTGACACCCTCTGCCAGCAAAGGCCGCAGGCGGAACAGTGCTTGTTCCAACAACACTTCTTCTTCTGAATCGCGCGTGGCTTTGACCGTGGAGATAATGCCCCCCCCCTGAGCGGCAATCTCTGCGTAGCTCACCCCGTTCAAACGTTGTTCAAACTCACCGCTGCGGTTGCCGCCAAACACCAGATGGGTATGACAATCCACCAGGCCGGGGGTGATGATGCCACCGTCAAGCTTCACCGTTTTGGTCGCGGCCAAGGTTGGCAGGGTGGCATGTTCACCCATCCAGACAATCTTGCCTGCGCGCACGGCGATCGCACCGTTGCTGATGATGTGATACTTGCCGTCACGCATGGTGACGATATCGGCCCCGTGCCACAGGCTGTCGCAGTGGATCTCAGACGTCATGGTGTTCCCGCTCCCACATGGTTGTATATACAATTAAAAACAACCTAGCGCATTCGTCGGGCTGCGACAAGAGAGGGGATAAAAATTTGTTACTGAGATGTGATGAAACGCGAAAAAGGCAGGGTATAACGTCACCGGGTTCGACCGTAGGGGCGCTACATGCTGCGCCCACTTGGTAGCACGCTCGGTCTAACTCAAACCTGATTGGTAAAACGGCCAAACAGCTGATAGCGGCTGCCTGGATAGAGCAGGCGTGCGGAGGTCACCACCATTTTGCCAGACCAGGTGCGACGATGGATCAGCAGACCCGGCTCATGATCTTCCAATTGCAGCAGTTCGCGCTCATGCTTGGTTGGCACTACGGCTTCGACAATATGTTCACCCGCGGTCAGCGGAGCGGACTGGGTCAGGTAAATATAGGGTGTGACCCGATCGAAATCCTGCTTCATATAATCGGGGGCTGCCAGCGGGTTGACGCAGCGATCTTCCACCTGTACCGGTACATCATTCTCATAATGCACAATCTGCGAGTAGAACAACTGCTGGCCCGGCAGGATCCCCAATGCTGTCGCCTCTTCTGCGCTGGCCGGGCGGGCGGTCAACTGCAAAATTTTACTGCTGTGGCGGTGCCCACGGGCAGCGATCTCATCGGCGATATTATGCACCTCCAGCAACGCGGTGTGCGCTTTGGCCTCGGCCACGAAGGTGCCAACGCCCTGCATGCGGATCAAAAAGCCTTCGCTGGTCAATTCGCGCAAGGCCCGGTTGATGGTCATGCGGCTGACGCCCAGCTCGCTGACCAGTTCACTTTCCGAGGGCACGCGTTGGTGTGGTTGCCAGTGGCCCGCACGGATTTGGCTTACGATGGCCTGTTTGACCCGTTGATAGATCGGGGCGGGGGTTTCGCTCATTGCTGCAGCCAACTGCAACACGGTCTGTTGATCTACCACGACGTTAACCTCGTCAAATAAAAAAATAATAACACCAGTTTACTGTTGATGTTGAAGATGTGTATATGTATATACAAGTAAGCGTCCGTTCACCAGATGAATGAAACTGGTTTACAAATTTTTTACCTGCTCGGCGTAACTGTCGTGCGTCCTTAGCCGTTACACCTACTTTGGAATACTGCTATGCCTGCTTATTTTGCCTCTCGCGCACTGCTTCCGACCGGTTGGGCCCATAACGTACGGCTCGAAGTCGATGCTCACGGCCAATTGGCCCAAGTGACCACCAATGCTGACTCAGACGGTTGCCTGCGCCTGCACGGCGACGTGGTGCCGGGCATGCCTAACCTGCACTCTCATGCCTTCCAGCGCGCGATGGCCGGGCTGGCAGAGGTAGCGGGCAACCCACAAGACAGCTTCTGGACCTGGCGCGATCTGATGTATCGCCTGGTTCAGCGCTTAACCCCGGAGCAGGTTGGGGTTATCGCCCGTCAACTGTATATCGAAATGCTCAAGGGCGGCTACACCCAGGTTGCGGAGTTCCATTACCTGCATCACACGCCGGAAGGAAAAGTCTATGCCGACCGGGGCGAAATGACCGGGCGCCTCAGCGAGGCAGCACTTCAGGCAGGCATTGGCATGACGCTATTGCCGGTACTCTACAGCTATGCCGGCTTTGGTGCCCAGCCTGCTCAAGCGGGGCAACGGCGCTTTATTCAGAATGCGGAGAGCTACCTCGAACAGCAACAGGTCATAGCTCGTCAACTTGCTGGTCAGCCATTGCAGAATCAGGGATTATGTTTCCATTCCCTGCGGGCGGTTGAGCTGGGGCAGATGCAGCAGATCCTGGCGGCCTCTGACCAGACCTTGCCGGTACATATTCATATCGCCGAGCAGCAAAAAGAGGTTAATGACTGCCTGGCCTGGAGTGGTCAACGCCCGGTGGCCTGGCTATATGAGCATTTACCGGTGGATAGCCGCTGGTGTCTGGTGCATGCCACTCATCTGGATCGTGAAGAGCTTGAGCAACTGGCGCGCAGCAAAGCGGTAGCCGGATTATGCCCGACGACCGAGGCCAACCTGGGTGACGGCATTTTCCCAGGCGACAGTTATCTGCATCACCAGGGACGCTGGGGGATCGGCTCGGACAGCCACGTTTCCTTGAACGTCGTGGAGGAGTTACGCTGGTTTGAATATGGGCAGAGGCTGCGAGATCAGCGCCGTAATCGCCTGACCACGCCAGAGCAGCCCGCCGTAGCAGATGTGCTTTATCAGCAGGCATTACAGGGAGGCGCTCAGGCCTGTGGTACGGCAATTGGCAAGCTGGCAGTTGGCTACCGCGCGGACTGGTTGGTGCTGGATGGTGATGACCCTTATCTGGCATCTGCGCCCGATGCTTCCATCCTCAATCGTTGGCTGTTTGCCGGGGGTAAAGAGCAGATCCGCGATGTGTTTGTTGCCGGTCGACAGGTGATTGAGCAGGGGCGCCACGCGTTGCAACAGCAAAGCAGCGCTGAGTTCCTCCAGGTGTTGAAAACGTTCCAACAGGAGGCGTGATGAAACTGAACCGTTTCGATTTTGCCGATCTGCCGGTCAGCCCGTGGCGTAATGGCGGCGGTGAAACTCGTGAAATTACTTGCCAACCGCCGGGCAACGCCGAATTCGGCTGGCGCGCCAGCATTGCCACCATCGCGCAGGATGGGCCTTTCTCGGCCTTTAACGGCATTGACCGTTCCATCACTTTGCTCGAAGGCGATGGCGTGCATTTGTACAGCGAAGGCTTGGTCGATCACCCGTTACAGCGCATCGGGGAGCCGTTTGCCTTTTCCGGGGATGTGGCGCTAGAGGCCAGATTATTAGGCGGAAGCAGCCAGGACTTCAATATCATGACACGGCGTGGCCACTACCAGGCGCAAGTGCAACGCATCGTCGAGACCATCGGGCTATCGTTACAACATGCCGGTGTGTTGTATGTGCTGCGTGGGGAATGGCAGTTGCCAGACGGTAGCTTGCTGGCCGCACGCCAGGGTTGCTGGTGGCTCCCAGGGGATGGCCCGCTGCGGCTGGTGGCACAGGGCAATGACGCTCAGGCCTTATGGGCCGATATCGTGCCTGCCACGCTGCTGTAGGGTGCCGCATGCCGCGCCCGCGTATTTCCTTGTCACCAATCTGGACTATTCCGATTACTCAGCCAAGGCTGACGTGAGAATATAGCACCAAGAGAGGCCGGGCTTGCATACCTTGGGCTCTTACAGGATCGCCAACCACTTCGGTTGGCGATTCACTTTCCGTCTTTCAGCATGTTGATCGCCGCACCGATCAGGATGCGTTGTTCGATATCATGGCTTGCCGCCAGATGCTGCGCCAACTGCCTGGACAGGCTCTCCACCGACAATTCCTCGCCGCGATGACGCAATTGCATCACGCTGTCGCCAATCAATCGGGCAACCTCATCCCATACTGGTTTGATCTCCTGTTCCGAGAACTTCATCGCTAACCTCGGCTGGGTGATTTTTGCTCAATGTAGCAGTTGCCAACGGGCTGCGCCACCCGTCAGCCTAGTGAGAAAATAAAACCGGAAGTATAAAAATTATCCCATCAGTGTTTCTTCTGGTTTTTATATTCAATACTGTTTTTGTCAAATCAACGAGGGGATGCAACCATGAAACTGGTCGAACAATTAGCGGCTTATTATCAACTTAGCCGACATGCCGAAGTGAAGAATTGCTGGTGCCGTTGGTGGTTACCGCAGGGGGAGGCCCGGATCGCCTATTTGCGTGAACTGCTGGAGCCGGTGGCTAAAGCGCCTGCTGCCCGAGCGGGAGAGGCGGCTAACAAAACGCAGGATTAACCGAAGACGATAGCCGCCCAGCGCAGTAACAGCAGGGCCAGACAGATCAGCACCAGGATCACAAACATTTTCCAGTGTTTGGTACGCATACGCTTGGTTGGCAATTCGGGGTTCCTTATTTTCCTTTAGACGCAGAGATACCAAATAACCAGACCGATAAGGGTGATGGCTATAAAGGTGATGATTTTCAGTAAATCACTGAAGGTGTCATCGGGATCTTGCTCTGCCTGGTTCATTTTACTACCCTGGCAGGTTGACTGCCATTGAATACGTCTTGAACCACAGTATGAATGCTGCACTGCGATACGCACAGAACTTTACCGTAAAGTCAGGTAAAAAACAGGGACTGCGAGCCGGTGCGGCAACGTGATGGATGCAGACGTGAGGGAATACGGTGTAATATTGCCTGAGCACCTGTGACTCAATCAACAAAGGTAAAGCAATGGCCATTCCTGAAAAGTATGAAAATGTAGAACGTTGGGCGTTTGGTGATACCGAACAGCAGGCGGATGAATTGGTGAAGCTGGTGCTGGATGGCGTCAAGACCGCCACCTGCTCCAATCTGGATGGCGAAGGTATTCCCCAGCCTGGCGATGTCTTTGTGGTGGTGGACGGCAAGAATGAGCCGGTATGTGCCATTGAGCTGACGACGGTGGATATGAGTACCTATGAGCAGGTGGATGCGGCTCATGCCCTGGCGGAAGGCGAAGGCGACCGCTCGCTGGATTACTGGCGCAAAGAGCACAAACGCTTTTTCGAAGAGTATGAACTGTTCTCACCGGACATGACGCTGGTGTTGATGCACTTCAAGGTTATCGAAAAGTTCTGAGTGATGTCACAGTCTGATGTGCCCTACGAGTGCCAATGGGCGACGCCAGGGCTGGCTGCCGATCTGATTGTCGGGCGCGCCACGTTGGTGGATGATGCCAACTGGGTGCAGAGCGGGGCGGCCAGTCGGGCGGAATATGTCGAGTGGGCCAACCACGTATGCGGCATGGCCTGCCTGAAGATGGTGCTGATGCACCGGGACGGAACGGCACCGCCATTGCTGGAGCTGGCACGCCGCAGCTTGCCTTATGGGGCCTATGTGCGTGACGGCGAACGGATCAAGGGGTTGATTTATGCGCCCTTTGTGGTGTTTGTGCGTGAACAGTTTGCGCTAACGGCAGAGGTGCGAGTCGATCTCGATGAACATCAGTTGCTGCGGCTGCTGGAACAACACCGCTATTTTATCGCCTCGGTGCACCCAAGTATCCGGCAACCAGTGGTACAACCGCCATCGCGGGGTGGGCATCTGGTGTTGGTGTTCGCCGCCGATCGGCATAGCGTCACCTTTCATAATCCTTCCGGTACTAGCCCCGCCAGCCGTCAGAAGGTGACAATGTCACTGTCAGATTTCGGCCGTTTCTTTGCCGGGCGCGGTATCGCCATCACATAACACCACGTGCCGTGCCCAATGGGAACACGGCGCGTCCTTCCTCCTGAACCGCTCTACTCCAGCCGCATCACCCAGGCATCCGCATGTCGATCGTAATGGTGTTTGTACAGCAGTGATTGTTGGCCATCCAGCATGGCCGGGATACTGGTGTGCTCGTCCCAACCGTCCAGCTGCATGCACAGGTCGGGGTCTGATTTGCAGGGGATCGCCAGGGTGACTTTCCCTTCGGCGTGTTCAGATGCTGGCGTTAAATGCGCGTCATCAACCTCGAAGCTGCCTATTTTCACGACGGTTTTGCCCATTGGAACTCCTTGCTGAAGCTAGTGGTATGAGGTGTGACCAGTTGCGACCACCCAATAAGCATAGACAAAGGGGCGCAAAAGTCACAAAAAAAGTAGCCATCGGCCCGTTGGACGCCGCTCGTGGCACTCAACCCAACCGTCAACAGTTCCTTAGTTGCCACGATAAATATTAACGTTCCTCACTATCTCACCTCGCAGCCATTTTAAAGTCGAGTTATGACGTTATTTGCTAGAGTAAAATTTGTTAATAATTTGAAAAACGGTTTTTTATTCTTATTTGATTTAAAGTAGATAAATTCCGCTTAAGCTAAATTTATTAATCTATATTTAACTTCGATAGCCTGTGTCATCAGTTTGTTAACGTCAGGGTTCCCTTGCAAAAAAACAGAACCCGGCTTGAGCGTCATCTTTGGCAGTTTTTGGCAGTGCGTGAGTCCACCAGAGAATTTCCATACGCAACCTGGTTGCATGAATACACATCGGTGTAAGTTGTTATTGGGAGTTATCATGGGCGAAAAAAAGAGTTTATTACTGGCCTTGCTGGCTGCTGCAACCTTGGCGTTGACCTCCGGTGTGCAGGCTGCGGGGACCTTGACAGGGCAAGTCGGCATTCAACTGACGATCGGTAGCGGCTGTACCGTGGGTAATGGTGGCGCGACCGGTGGTACCAACCAATGGGGGACCTTGAACTTTGGTAGTTACTCCGATCTGACCAGCGTAATCAACGGTACGGTGTTTGGTGCCAATGGCTCCAGCGCGGTCACCATCACCTGCAGCACCGGTCTTAGCCCGACGCTGTCGCTCAATGGCGGTCTGGCGGCAACGGGCGCGCTGCGTGCCATGAGTTCCGGCGGTGACACCATTCCTTATCGTCTCTATTCTGATAGTGCGCGTACCACGGAAATCGCCATTAATACGCCGATTGCCTTAACGACGGGCACGACCGCACAAAACATCCCGATTTATGGCCGCGTATTACCTGGCGACCAACTCAGTACCACACCAACCGCAGGGACTTACAACGATACCGTAGTCGCCACGCTTTCCTGGTAAGGCTGTTATTGCGCCGGGGGCGAGTCTGCTCCTGGCCGGTTTTTTATACGGGAAGGAATGCGCATGGGGATCAGGGTATTGCTGCTGTTGCCAGCGATCTTGTCGCAGTCTTTGCTGCTCCACATTCCCTTAGGTCAGGCGGCGACGATCGGCATTGCGGCCACGTTGCTGCCCGCCTGTGAAGCGGGAACGACGACGTCTGGCAACACCAGCTTTGGCACGATGAATTTTGGTAGTTTTGCCGCTCTGAGCAATGTGATCAACGCGACTAGCGCCCAGTTGGCGGGCTCAATCCGTGTCAAATGCGTCAGTGGGCTGAGTTATAAAATCTTGCTGGATGGAGGCAGCAGCGGCGTGGTCACGAATCGCAAAATGGTGAATACCACCAACAGTTCGGCTAGCGTGTTCTACAACCTTTACACCAACCAACCTGGGGGGACGATTTGGGATAACACCACCGGGCTGAGTGACACCGGCAACGGTGCCGATCAATGGCACACCGTCTATGGCCGCGTTCCTGCGCAAACTACGCCGGCCGCCGGTGTTTATCTGGATACGGTGAATGTCACCGTGTCCTGGTAGCGGGGGCCATTGATGCGCTATGTCCTCTTGATCCTGCTGCCATTGATGATGTGCGGGGCGCTACGTGCCGCCACGCCAACCACCACGACCTTTACCGTAAAGGCAACTCTGACCAACGGCTGTGCTTTTGGCAGCTCGCTTTCCAGCCCCACTTCCAACCTCGGCACCATCAATTTCGGCACCATGACGACCATTGCCAGTAATGTCGATACCGTGAGCACGGCGGGTGCGGGTTCGGTAGTGGTGACCTGTACCCCGGGAGCGACGGTCACCATTGCCATGGATTACGGCATCCACGGGGGCAACTCCACCCGGCGTTTTATGCAAAACAGCGCCAATAGCGACACGCTGGGTTATCAGCTGTTTCGCGATGCCAACCGTAGTCAGGTCTGGGGCAATGGCGCATTGGCAATGTCTGTCCCCAGCTTTCCCAGTACCACACAAACCTACCCGGTTTATGCCCGTTTATACGCCGTGACCACACTGCCTTCGGCAGGCACTTATACCGATACGGTCACCGTAACATTAACTTATTGAATCATCAGGATATGAGCCATGTCGACCTTGTTTAGCCGTATTATCAGCGCCGCATTACTGAGTTACACAATGTG
>NZ_JBKJYW010000197.1:0-8488 GCF_046715635.1 Serratia sp. (in: enterobacteria) | reverse complement strand
CCCACAGGGAGAGGGAGCTAGATCGGTGTTATGGGCAAGGACATGAAGCCAATCTGTAGCACGTCCAAGGTACAAATTTGTGACTCGCTCAGTCCGCTCACCCCTACCCTCTCTCACAGGGAGAGGGAGCTAGATCGGTGTTATGGGCGAGGACATGAAGCCAATCTGTAGCACGTTCAAGGTACAGGTTGAATACAGTCATTAATTTGTGACTCGGTCAGTCCCCTCTCCCTGTGGGAGAGGGTTAGGGTGAGGGGCCGAGAACGTAGCCAGCCTTAGCGATCGCCCTTGGTCAGCTCACGCTTCATATCGATAATGGTCTGGTATTCCGCCAGCTTGACGTCGCCAATGTGCTGCTTGCCGCCCATCGCCTTGATAAAGCACTGATGGTTGTCGGTATCCAGCTTCTTGATGGCGGTAACCACCTTGGCTTTGAAATCCGCAGGCAGAGCATTGCTCACCAGGATCGGGCCATTCGGGATCAGCGGCGACTGCCAGATAATGCGGATCTGCTTCATCAAATCTGGATGATCCATACGGATCATCCGATTGAAGGCTCCGCTGGTATAGCCGGTGTTGTAATCGCCAATCATCGAGGCCCAGGTGACCGCGCCTTCAAACTGACCATTCAACACGCCGAGCACGTCCTGCTCATGGCCACCAGAGAAAGTAATACTGGAGAAGAAATTGTTGTATTTGTTATCCGGCGTACCACCAAACTGCTGTTTGAACACCTGGTTGGGTACCAGGAAACCGGAAGTGGAGTCCGGATCGGCAAAGCCGAAGGATTTGCCTTTCAGATCTTCCAGCTTTTTGTAAGGGCTGTTGGCTTTCACCACCACCACCGAGTGATAACCGCGTGACCGATCGGTATCATCCACCGCGATCCCCACCAGATCGACCGCCTTGGGATCCTTGATGTACACCGAAGCAAATGACGAAGGCGACATGCTCAATACCAGATCGATCTTGCCCCCGAGCAGGCCCTGGATCACGCCAGAGTAGTCGGAAGAATTGCGCAGCTTGGTGTCTACGTTCAACTCTTTATCCAGAAAATCTTTCACACACTGGTTATCGCCAATCTGTTGAGTCGCGTTCTGCCCGCCCAGGATCCCCAGGTTCAACTCTTTCGGCGCATCCGCTGCACCTGCAGTAAATACCATCATTACGCCGGCCATCATGGTGGTCAGTGTGAATACTTTTTTCATTGCGCATGCCCTGTGTGTAAAGGTAAAGGTGACATTCAAGTGATTAATGGATCTGATTGGCTTCTTCGCCATACAGTTGCTGCAAAATACGTTCGTTAAGCTGTGACGGGTGGCCGTCGAAAATGATTTTTCCCTGGGCGATGCCAATCACCCGGGTGCAGTATTCCCTCACCAGTTCGACCGAGTGCAGGTTTACCATCACCGCGATATCGTTCTCGCTGACTTTCTGTAGCGCATCCATAATGCGGCGGGTGTTTTTCGGATCTAGTGAGGCAACCGGCTCATCGGCCAGCAGGATTTTGGGGTTTTGCATCAGCGCGCGGCAGATGGCGACGCGCTGCATTTGGCCGCCGGACAGGTTCTCAGCCCGTTGCAGCGCATGCGGCAGCATATTCAGCCATTGCAGCAGTTCGATCGCCCGCGCACGGTCAGCATCGTCGAACACTTTGAAGAAGGATTTCAGCGTCGAGGTGTGGCTGAGGCGGCCAAGCAGCACGTTAGTGATCACATCCAACCGGGGGACCAGGCAAAAGTCCTGGAAGATCATGCCACAGCGGGCGCGCCACTGGCGCATCTGGCGGGCTGAGAGCTGCGCGATATCCTGTGCAACCCCATCGTCCTCAAAATGCAGCATCTCGCCACAGCTGGAAGGAATGGTGCCGTTCAGCGTATGCAGCAGGGTGGATTTACCGGCCCCGGAGCGGCCTATCACCGCCACAAGTTCCCCGGCGTGCAGATCAAAATTGATGTCTTCAAGAACGCGTTGCTGGGATTGGTAAGCCTTACCCAACCCTTTTACCGCTAATACTTTGCGTAAAGGGATCGGTTGTTGCCCTGGATAGTCGGTCGGTGCCAGTTTTAACAGTGCCTGCGCCATATGATTTCTCTGATTTCAGTGGCTAATCTTATGGGCACCTATTAACGAATAACTGTGTGACACGCAGATGATGGTTTTATGGCCGGGAAATGACGTTCAGCGCCATTTCCCGTGGTGGATAGGATTACAATAAGTGGGCCGCAGCCAATCGAGATTTTATCGGCGCTCTATTTCGCTCAATGCCGCACGCATCCCGTGGTCACGAATGGCTTGCAGATCGGTGGTCACAGCCACGGTCAGGCCAGGAACCGCATTGAGATTTTGCCCCCAATGAGCCTCATCGGCCAGCACGCTTTCCACCAGCGCCGCGAGCGTCATATCCCGGTGCTGAACCGCAGCCCATAGGGTTTCAAACCTCCTCAGCCAATGGGCATCATCCTGTAGCGCATAGCTACCCGCCTGGCGTTCGCCACGATAGAAGGCCAACAACGCCGCCAAAGCAAAGGTCAACCGTTTCGGCAGCTCGGCATTTTTCTGTTGGCCAACCAGCAGCTGCGGCAAAATACGCGTGCGGAATTTGGTCATGCCGTTCAGCGCAATCGACAGCAGCTGGTGCTGAATAAACGGATTACGGAAACGGTTCTGCACCGCTTCGGCAAAGGGCCGTAACTCTTCCTGCGGCAGATCGAGCACCGGCATAATCTCTTCGGCAATGGTGCGTGCCACATAGCCGCCGATCTGCTCATCGCTCATGGCCTCGCCCACGGTATTCAAACCGGCCAGAAACGCCACCGGCACCAGCGCCGTATGTGCCCCGTTGAGGATCGCCACCTTGCGTTCTTTATAAGGTTTGATGTCATCGACAATGTGGACGTTCAGGTCCAGCCGATCCAAGTGCAGCTCTTGCGCCAGCCATTGCGGGCCCTGGATCACAAACAGATAGAAATGTTCCGCCGTGTCAAGGAAGCTATCTTGATACCCCAACTGCTGTTGCCACTGATCTACTTCATCGCGTGGGTAGCCAGTGACGATACGATCGACCAGCGTTGAGCAGAAGGTATTGCAATCGTTCAGCCAATCGGTGAACGCCTGCGGTAACTGCCACTGCTGTGCATAGCGCAGCACGTATTCTTTCAACGCGGCGCCGTTGTAGTCGATCAGCTCACACGGCAGCAATACCCAGCCCTTGTCTGCGGCACCGTCAAAATGGCTGAAACGCTCAAACAGTAGCCGCGTCAGCTTGGCCGGGAAGCTGGCCGCCGGAGCGTCGGTGAACTTATCGTCCGGTAAATAGGCGATCCCCGCTTCGGTGGTGTTGGAAAACACGAAGCGGATCGCCGGATCCCGTGCCAATGCCAGATAGCTGTCGTACTGGTGGTAAACGTTGATTTCCCGGTTGACCGAGCGGATCAGGCGCGGCTCGCAAACCGCCTCCCCCTGCTCATTCAGCCCACGGATAATGGTGGTGTACAAACCATCCTGGGTATTGAGCGAAGGCGGCTGCTGGCTGTCGATTGGCCGCACCACCACCACGCCGGCATTCAGCCCGGTATGCTGGTTTAACAGGTCGATTTGCCAATCGACAAAGGCGCGCAGGAAATTACCTTCACCGAATTGGATAATGCGATCGGGATATTGCGCGCCAGGAAATTCACTACGATTGAGTTGTTTCATTATTGCTCCTTGCATCCGCTGATCCCCCCAGGTCGTAAAATACTATCGGCAAGACCTGGGGAGTCATCGAGTTAGTTAAAATGAATCACGCCTTTAATCAGCTGTTTATTATTAATTACTTCCGCTTCATAAATATCTGCCAGCGTGGAAAATTCAAATTGATGGGAAAGCATCATCCCGGCCGTTATTTTTCCGGCGGCCATTAATCGCCCAACCTTGATAAAGTCTTCTTTGGTCGCATTGCGGCTCCCCATCATGGTGGTTTCCTTTTTATGGAATTCCGGATCGGAGAACTGCAGATCGCCCTTGAACAGGCCGACAAACGTAATGCTGCCACCATGGCGGATCAGGTTGACGCTATGGTTCATCGCATGCTGATTGCCGGTGGCATCAATGATTTTTGCCGCCAGCATGCCGGAGAATTGGGCTCTTAAGGCAGCCTCAAAACCGGCGTCCGACGGATCTAGCGTGGTCAACCCAAGCATGTTTTCCACATGGCTTCGGCGCTCTGCGCTGGTATCGGCCACGATCACGGTTGCCCCGTCCGCCTTGGCGATAGCCGCAACCCCCAGGCCAATCGGCCCTGCTCCCACCACCAACAGATGATCGCCCTGTTCGATGGCTGCTCGGCGTACGGCGTGGGCACTGATAGAGAACGGTTCAATCAGCGCTGCCGCTTGGGGTTCCACATCATCTACGGCCAGCAGATTACTCACCGGCACGCTTAAAAATTCGCTAAAGCCGCCGTCTTGATGCACGCCAATCACCGAGATGTTTTCACAGCAATTAGGCCTGCCGCTGGTGCATGCTCCGCAGTGATGACAGGAAACATAAGGGATCACCGCCACACGCTGTCCGACGCGCAATTCACTAACCTGGCCACCAACGCTGACAATCTCGCCGCATATTTCATGCCCCAGCACCCGCGGGTAGCTGAAGAACGGTTGCTGACCAGACCAGGCGTGGATGTCGGTACCGCAAATGCCTACCGTCAGCATTTTGAGCACCGCTTCATCCGGCGCAGGCTGGGGTACCGGCCTTTGTTGGTAAACCAGCCGGGTCGGCTCCAGACAAACTAGCGTATTCATTGTGGTCATGATCCCTCCTCCTGTGATGTGGAGCTGTTATCCCGCAAAAAGAACAGGCGTATTGAGCTGATGAGGAGAATTTGTGAGTCAGCACAAATTAAACCGGTTTAAATGGGTTTTAAATGCTTAAAAAACACTTAAGCCCACAGAGGGATCCCATGAGCAGAACGCAAAACCTCCGCCAGAACGTGGTTAATCAGATGATCGACGGCATCCTCAAGGGCCATATCCGCTCACCGCTGCCTTCCCAGGCGGGGTTGGCAGAAATGTATAACATCAGCCGCACCACGGTACGCCACACGCTTACGCACCTTCATCAACGTGGGGTGCTGGAAAAGGTCAATGAGGATTACGTGATTGTGCGCATGCCGCTGGCGGAAGACGGCTTTGAATGCATGAGCCACTCGCTGGACGAGCAAGGCAAACTGTTTGAGAAAGCGTTCTATCAGATGATTAACCAAAAGCAGCTGCGCGCGGGGGATTCATTCACCGAATTGCAGCTTTCACGCGCGGTTAACGTCAGCCCGGTAGTGGTGCGGGAATTCCTGCTGCGCTTCAGCCGCTTTGACCTTATCGACAACGTGCGCCGCGGCCAATGGAGCATGAAAAAGTTTGATCTGAACTATGCCGAGCAGCTGTTTGAACTACGGCAAATGCTGGAAACCCACGCGCTGTCACGCTTTATCAACCTGCCCGCACAGGATAGCCGCTGGTTGCAGGCCAAAGAGCTGTTAAACCGCCATCGCCAGCTGCGCGATACCATCAGCGACAATTATCGGCTGTTCTCTCAGCTGGATCGTGACTTCCATACCCTGATCCTGTCGGCCGTCAACAACCCGTTTTTCAATCAGTCGCTGGAAATCATTTCAGTGATTTTTCACTTCCACTATCAATGGGATGAAACCGATCTTAAGCAAAGAAACATTATTGCAATTGAAGAACATATGGCCATTTTGAGCGCCCTGATCTGCCGCAGCGATCAGGAGGCCGCCCGTGAACTGCACCGCCATCTTGATACCGCCAAGCAGTCGATGATCCGTTCCATCAAACAGGATGCCTGCTGATTTTTATTGATAAAAAACCGACTAGAACGGGATTTAAAACCGATTAAAAACAGCAAAATCGTAACCGCCGCACGGAACCGGTTAAAAAAGGCACCATGAAACATTTTCGCCACCTAGGCTCACTGCCGAAAGATTAACTCATACCGTTGTTAAAACCTCTCCCGGGCCCCCCCGGAAGCACAAAAATTATTAATACGGAATTATGGAGGCGAGTAATGGAAAAAATAACGACCATCAGTAATGGGAATGAACGGACAGAGTGTTGTTCTGATAGCATTAATCCTATTCCTGCGGGCGGAATAACCGAGCGTTCCGCAAGAATTAAAAAAATCCAGACTACGGCAATGATCCTGTTATTTTTTGCTGCCGTGATTAATTTTCTCGATCGCAGTTCGCTGTCCGTCGCCAACTCCACCATTCGTGAAGAAATGGGGTTGAGCGGTACCGAGATCGGCCTGTTGCTTTCCGCCTTTTCACTGGCCTATGGGATTGCCCAATTACCCTGCGGACCGCTGTTGGATCGCAAAGGCCCACGCATCATGCTGGGCCTGGGGATGTTTGTCTGGTCTGCGTTCCAGACGATGTCTGGCATGATCCACAACTTTACCCAGTTTATCTGGGTGCGTATCGGCCTAGGGATCGGCGAAGCCCCCATGAACCCTTGCGGCGTTAAAGTGATCAATGATTGGTTCAACATCAAAGATCGCGGTATGCCGATGGGGATCTTCAACTCGGCCTCCACCATCGGGTTAGCCATCAGCCCACCGATCCTCACTGCCATGATGCTGGTGCTAGGCTGGCGCGGGATGTTCATCACCATTGGTTTGCTGGGTATTGCCCTGTCGATTGGCTGGTACATGCTGTATCGCAACCGTGAAGACATCAAGCTGAGCGAGCAGGAGCAAAGCTATCTCAACGCCGGTAGCGTCAGTGCACGCCGTGAACCGATGAACTTCAAGGAATGGCGTTCGCTGTTCAAGAACCGCACCATGTGGGGCATGATGATCGGCTTCAGCGGCATTAACTACACCGCCTGGCTGTATCTGGCCTGGCTGCCGGGTTATCTGCAAACTACCTATCACCTGGATTTGAAAAGTACCGGTATGCTGGCGGCAATCCCGTTCCTGTTTGGTGCCGCAGGCATGCTGTCAAACGGCTTTGTCACCGACTTCCTGGTGCGCCGTGGCATGGCTCCACTCAAGAGCCGTAAAATCTGTATCGTCGCCGGTATGCTGCTTTCCGCTGGTTTTACCTCCGTCGTGGCACAGGCGACAACCACCACCAGCGCGGTGGCATTAATCAGTATGGCGCTGTTCTGTATCCACTTTGCCGGTACCTCCTGCTGGGGGCTGATCCACGTGGCGGTCACGTCCCGTATGACCGCCTCGGTGGGCAGCATTCAAAACTTTGCCAGCTTTGTGTTCGCTTCGTTTGCCCCGGTGATCACCGGCTGGATCCTCGATACCACCAACTCATTCAGCCTGGCACTGACCATTAGTTCCTGCGTTACCCTGATCGGTGCGCTGTCTTACGTGTTTATCGTCAAACACCCGATCACCGACAGCGCGGCCTGATCGTCAGACTTCCCCTCTCCAAACGGAGAGGGACCTTTAATCCAGGGCAAAAAAATCCAGACCCAGCGCGGACTTGACCTGTGCCAAGGTGCCCTGGGTGACCTGATTGGCCCGCTGGCTGCCCTCTCTCAGGATACGCATCAGCTCGCCCTTATCGGCGCTGTACTCGGCCCGGCGGGTGCGGATAGGCTCCAGCAGAGTTTGCAGGCAATCCTCCAACAACCGTTTAATCTTCACATCCCCCAACCCGCCCTGACGATAATGGTCCTTCAGTTGTGCCACCAGCGCGGTATCCTCGCAAAATGCGTCCAGATAGGTGAACACCATATTGCCTTCCACCTGCCCAGGATCGCTGACGTTCAGGTGGTTGGGATCGGTAAACATGCTCATCACCGCCTTATGCACTTCGTCAGCGCTGGCCCCCAGCATGATGGTATTGCCGCGTGATTTCGACATCTTGCCCTGCCCGTCCAGCCCCGGCAGCCGACCCACGCGGCTCAGCAGCGGCTGGCACTCCACCAGCACCTCGCGATCGGCGATGCGATTAAAGCGCCGGACAATCTCGTTGGTTTGCTCCAGCATCGGCAACTGATCTTCCCCAACCGGCACGTGAGTCGCCCCAAAAGCGGTGATATCCGCCGCCTGGCTAACCGGGTAAATCAGGAATCCGGCAGGCAGGCTGCGTGAAAAGTCTTTCTCGATGATTTCACTTTTCACCGTGGGGTTACGTTCCAGGCGGGCGACGGTGACCAGGTTGAGGTAATACATCGTCAGTTCTGCCAGCGCTGGGAGCGCCGATTGCAGACACAGCGTAGTCTTGGCAGGATCGATCCCCACCGCCAGATAATCGGCCACCACGTTTAGCACGTTGGCACTGATTTTTTGCGGATTGCTGCCGTTATCGGTCAGCCCTTGCAGATCGGCCACCATCACCGTTTGCTGATGATGATGCTGTAGCTCAACGCGCTGGCGCAGTGAACCGACGTAATGACCCAAATGCAGTGAACCGGTGGCGCGATCGCCAGTCAGAATGGTGTAACTCATAGCCTTGCTCCTGGAAGTA
>NZ_JBKJYW010000196.1:0-9013 GCF_046715635.1 Serratia sp. (in: enterobacteria) | reverse complement strand
TCAACAGAAACTGGATCACGCCTTCTTCATCCAGCGTGGCCCGCATGAGCTGCGCAGCCTGCTGACGCTGGGTGATACCCGCATCGGTGACGGCTTGCAGTGCGGTAAAGATCTGGTCATGGCGGCGTGTGTCGTAATCCACCGGGGCGATATCGATCGCCACCAGCCGCTCAATCCGCTCTGGGGCTAGCGCGGTCAACGCCATCGCCGCTTTGCCGCCCATCGAGTGGCCGATCACGATGGCTCGTTCAATGTGCAGGTCGTCTAGCAACGTCAACAGATCCTGCGCCATCGCCGGGTAAGTCATCTCCGCCGCGCGCGGTGACAGCCCGTGATTGCGCAGATCGACCTTGATCACCGTATGCTGTTGGTTCAGATCGCGTGCCAGCACGCCCAGGTTATCCAGATTACCGAACAGACCGTGGATCAGGATGATTGGCAAGGTCGCGGCTGTAGCGGCCTCTGAGGCCAGTAATTGATAATGTAATTTCATGGCAAAGTTCATGACTTGATAACATTTAGTTAGGTTATCATGATTGCAGAGATATTGGTTGGTTCGCAGAATTTTGCCGATATTTCATGGTATGGTGAGGGGTTGGCGGCCAAGGCGGTTGGCTAAAGTCTGCTTTTGCCGTTTGGGAGAACATTGTAGTGTTCGCACCCGCGCTTTTAACCTTATAATCCCATGGCTTGAATGCACCAATTGGCTTCAGGTTCATAAGTAGAAAAAAACGTACTGGATAAAGATGAAAACTATTGAAGTCGACGAAGAACTTTACCGCTATATTGCCAGCCACACGCAACATATCGGTGAAAGCGCGTCTGATATTTTACGGCGTATGTTGAAGTTTACCGCAGGCCAGCCTGTGCGCACGGCCCCTGTGGTTGCCGGTGGTCAGGCAGAGCCGTCAGCGGCTGCCGTTGCAGCACAGCGTCCGCGCGATCGCGTGCGTGCGGTGCGCGAGCTGCTGCTGTCGGACGAATATGCCGAACAGAGCAAAGCTGTAAATCGTTTTATGCTGGTACTTTCCACTTTGTACACTCTCGATGCGGCGGGCTTTGCCGCGGCAACGGATTCGTTGCATGGCCGTACCCGTACCTATTTTGCTGGCGATCAGCAAACGCTGCTGGCCAACGGAACGCATACCAAGCCCAAGCATGTGCCAGGTACGCCTTACTGGGTGATCACCAATACCAACACCGGCCGCAAACGCAGTATGATCGAGCACATCATGCAGGCCATGCAGTTCCCTGCGGAGCTGATCGAGAAAGTTTGCGGCACCGTCTAATTTAGCGAACAGCCCGTCACGGTGGCCGTAAGCGACTCATTGCCCGGCCACAGTACTGGCATTTTAGGGAGTAGTCGATGGCTAATGACCCACGTGCCGGGCAACCCGCTCAGCAAAGTGATTTGATCAACGTAGCCCAGCTGACGTCGCAGTATTATGTGCTGCAACCAGAGGCCGGTAATGCTGCACATGCGGTGAAATTCGGGACCTCAGGGCATCGCGGCAGCGCGCTTCGTCAGAGCTTTAACGAAGCACATATCCTGGCGATCGCTCAGGCCATTGCCGAAGTGCGTCGTCAACAGGGCACCACTGGCCCTTGCTACGTGGGTAAAGACACCCATGCGCTGTCCGAACCCGCCTTTATTTCCGTGCTGGAAGTGCTGACCGCCAACGGCGTTGATGTGGTTGTGCAGGAAAACAACGGCTTTACGCCAACCCCTGCCGTGTCACACGCTATCTTGTGCTTCAACC
This sequence comes from Serratia sp. (in: enterobacteria), assembly GCF_046715635.1. Lineage (GTDB taxonomy): Bacteria > Pseudomonadota > Gammaproteobacteria > Enterobacterales > Enterobacteriaceae > Chania. Next base: position 7,253 of record NZ_JBKJYW010000196.1, on the reverse strand, counting down.
GTAAAGGGGGCGCACAGGCAGACGGCATCGTGATTACGCCTTCGCATAACCCCCCTGAAGACGGCGGCATCAAATATAACCCGCCAAACGGTGGCCCAGCCGATACCAACCTGACTTCCGTGATTGAAAAGCGTGCCAACGAACTGCTGAGCCTCAAGCTGCAGGGCGTGCAGCGTCAATCGCTGGATAAAGCCTGGACTGGCGGCCATCTGCATGCGCAGGATCTGGTGCAGCCTTACGTGGAAGGGCTGGTGGATATCGTCGATATGCCAGCCATTCAGCGTGCGGGCCTGAAGTTGGGCGTCGACCCGCTTGGCGGCTCCGGCATTGCCTACTGGCAGCGCATTGCCGAGCACTATAAGCTGGATCTGACGTTGGTGAATGACTCCATCGATCAGACCTTCCGCTTTATGCACCTGGACCATGATGGCATCATCCGCATGGACTGCTCGTCCGAATCGGCAATGGCGGGCCTGCTGGCCCTGCGCGACAAGTTCGATCTGGCGTTTGCCAACGATCCGGACTATGACCGCCACGGCATCGTCACGCCTGCGGGCCTGATGAACCCGAACCACTACCTGGCCGTTGCCATCAATTACCTGTTCCAGCATCGCCCGCAATGGGGTGCCAACGTTGCCGTGGGTAAAACGCTGGTTTCCAGCGCGATGATTGACCGCGTCGTGGCCGATCTGGGCCGCAAGCTGGTGGAAGTGCCGGTCGGTTTCAAATGGTTTGTTGACGGCCTGTTCGATGGTAGCTTTGGCTTTGGCGGCGAAGAGAGCGCCGGGGCTTCGTTCCTGCGCTTCGACGGCACGCCTTGGTCTACCGATAAAGACGGCATCATCATGTGCCTGCTGGCGGCAGAGATCACCGCGGTCACCGGTGAAAACCCGCAGCATCACTATAACGATCTGGCCAAACGCTTCGGTGCGCCAAGCTACAACCGTATCCAGGCCCCGGCAACTTCTGCACAGAAAGCGGCGTTGTCCAAGCTGTCACCGGAAATGGTCAAGGCCAGCACCCTGGCGGGCGATCCTATTACTGCGCGTCTGACAGCAGCTCCGGGTAACGGCGCATCAATCGGCGGCCTGAAAGTGATGACCGACAACGGCTGGTTTGCCGCTCGTCCATCGGGTACCGAAGAGGCTTACAAGATCTACTGCGAAAGCTTCCTGGGTGCCGAGCACCGTGAAAAGATCGAACATGAAGCGGTCGAGATCGTCAGCGAAGTGTTAGCTTCAGCCAAGTAATCTCTCCTTCGATAATGAAAAGGCGCTGTTTTTACAGCGCTTTTTTTATGCCTGTAATTTAGATATATCTAATTTCAGGTTACCTCTTGCGCATTTAGATATATCGATCTAGATTAGCGCCATTGACGTGGTTTAGATATATCTAAATGCGTCGATGCTCATATCATCAATATAGAGGTAACAACCATGATGTTTAATCGATTTGCCCGTCACCACGACCAACGGGAAGAGGGGCATTGCCACCACCGCCGCGGCGGCCGTCACCATTTTGCTGGCCTCGGAGAACACGGCCGTGGTGGTGAAGAGCATGGCCGGGGTGGGCGCGGGCGTCATCGCCTGTTTGAGCACGGCGATCTGCGTTTGGTGCTGCTGGCGCTGGTAGAGCGTAAACCTAGCCACGGTTACGAACTGATCAAGGCGATCGAAGAGGCTTCTTCCGGTCTGTATGTGCCAAGCCCTGGTGTGATTTACCCAACCCTCACGCTGCTGGAAGAGCAGGACTTCCTTGAACCGGCAGTAGCTGGCAACGGCCGTAAGAGCTATCAAATTACCGAACTCGGCAAGCAGGAACTGCAAAAGCATCAGCCTGCCATTGAAGTGATTTTTGCCCGCCTGGCTGGCGCGGGGCGCGACCATCGTCATGAGGGGAATCTGGCCGAAGGGATCTCCGAAGCCATGCATCGCCTGCGCTATCTGCTGCGCGGCAACATGATGCGTGCGGATTTGACTCAGGAGCAGGTCGGGCGTATCAATCAGGCACTGCTGACCGCCGTGGAAGCTATCGAAGCCGAAATGGGTCAGCCAAAACAGCCACAGGAGGATAACTGATGCCAGGCCACCGTTTCCGCATTACCGTAGAAGCCCTGACAGACCGTAAAGGCGAACCCGTCGACAAGCCGGAGTTGGTGTTTGAGGTCGAAAATCACGACGATATTCTGGCCATTGTTGAGCGCATTCAAGGGCGAGAGGATCTGAACTTTGGCGAACAGAACAGCGCGGCCTTTGCCGTCGGGCTCAAGTTGTTCTCCGAGGTGATGATAGAAAACCGCAAGCATCCGCTGTTTGAGCCACTGCGTGACTCGTTTAAGGAATTTATGATCGGACTGAAAAAGGGGCCAACATCGTCGCAGGATTAAGGCATAAACCGATAGCCGACGCCGGTCTCCGTGAGCAGATGCCTGGGCCGCGCCGGATCGGCCTCCAGCTTTTGCCGCAGATGGCCCATATAGATGCGCAGATAGTGGCTATGTTCGACGTAATTAGGTCCCCAGACGTGGCTGAGTAACTGCCGCTGGGTGATCACCTTACCGGAGTTGGCCAGTAACTCGGACAGTAAACGGAACTCGATGGGCGTCAGATGCAGATCTTCACCGTTACGCAATACGCTGCGGTTGATCAGATCGACGGTGATATCGGAGAAGCTGACCAACGGGCTTTCCTGTTGGCTATTGGCGTGGCGGCGTAGCGCAACCCGCACCCGAGCCAACAGTTCACCAATGCCGAACGGCTTGCTGAGATAGTCATCGGCACCCGCATCCAGCGCGGCAATCTTGTCCTCTTCGGCATGGCGAGCGGAAAGGACAATCACCGGCACCGCGCTCCATTGGCGCAGATCGCGAATGTAGTCCAGCCCGTCGCCATCGGGCAACCCCAAATCAAGAATGATCAGATCCGGCTTGCGCGTGCCGGCCTCTATCAGCCCACGCTGCAAGGTTTCACTTTCAAACACCCGTAACCCTTCGCTCTCCAGCGCGGTGCGCACGAAGCGACGGATCTCTTTCTCGTCTTCCACAATCAGAATGTTAGTCGGTGATGTGGTCACGGGGCCTCTACTCTTGGGTTACAAGTCAAAATCTGCTCCATCCAGTTCGGGTGGCTTTTCCAACGGCAGCATAAAGTGGAAACTGGCTCCGCCTTCGGCGCGGTTCTCCGCCCAGATGCGGCCACCGTGTACTTCAATAATGGCACGACAAATCGCTAACCCCAAGCCGACGCCGGGGATCGCCGACTCTTTATTGCCACGGGAGAACTTGTCAAATATCAGTTGGGTCTGTTCCTCCGGGATACCGGGGCCATTATCCCAAACCTCCACTTCCAGCCAGTCCTTTACTGCGTGGGCGCGGATCCCGATGATAGCATCGGCACCGGCATATTTATTGGCATTTTCCACCAGGTTGGTGAACACCCGCTCTAACAGGCTGCCATCACAGTTGATCAACACCATCTCTGGCGGCAATTCCACCTTGATCTCGTGCAATACCAACAGCGGTTCCAGCATATGCAGCGAGGCACCGACGATCTCTTCCAGTGATTGCCACTCTTTGCGCAGGTTAAAACCACCGGACTGAATACGTGCCATATCCAGCAGATTGTTTACCAGGCGAGTGGTACTGAGCACTTGCTGGCGGATTTGGCTGGCCTGTGGGGCGTGGCTGGAGCCTTCGGTGGCCAGATCCAGCGTCAGGATCTCTGCCTGACCAAACAGCACGGTAAGCGGAGTACGCAGATCGTGAGAAAGGGCGGCCAGCAGCGAGTTACGTAGCTGTTCGCGTTCGGCATCCAGTTTGGCCTCTTCGGCGCTGCGGGCCAGATGCAGGCGCTCCAGCGCGCTGGCGATCAGCACCGCAAAGGTCTGTAACAGCCGCTGTTGCTCTGGCACCATCAGCTGACGCAGGTTGTTCGGTTCAATCGCCAGCAGGCCAAAGGTCTGTTTGGAGGTGCTGAGCGGCAGCAACTGGTACGGCACGCCGGGCAGGGTGTCGGTTCCGGCCCCGGCGGGTAGGCCTTTGCCATAGCTCCAGCGGGCGATGGCTTCATCCACCGATAGCAAGCCACCTTCTTCACCCACCATCTGTTGCAGGGAGCCATCTTCCTGCGGCAGCAGCAGCACGGTTTTGGCCTGGAAGCTGCTGGAGATAAAATGACGGCTGGTTTTGGCAATATCTTCTCTGCTCAACGCCTGGCTGAGCCCACGGGACATTTCATACAGATGGCGCGCCCGTTGTTCGCGATAGCGAGCCACCCGGGCCTGATAACGCACACCGGCGGTCAGATTACCAATGGTGATACCGACGATCAGCATCACGGCAAAGGTCAGCAGGTATTGCATATCACTGACGGCGAACGACCATTCGGGCTGTACGAAGAACAGATCGAAGCTGGCAACGTTGATCACCGCGGCCAGCACCGAAGGCCAGCGGCCAAAGAACAGGGCGACAAGTGCCACGCCCAGCAGGTAAACCATCACCAGGTTGGCCGAATCAATGCCCGGCAGTAGCCATTGCGACAGCAGCGTAATGACGGCGCATAAAACGACGGCAACGGCGCAGCCCCGCAGCTGGAATCGCCATTTTTCGCTAAAGGTGCGGTTATCATGCTCTTTGGCCTGCAGCTGCGGCGTATCATTTTCCAGCGCAACAATCACCAGGTCGAGATCCGGTCCAAGCTGGCCAAGGCGATCGGCAAAGCTGCCGCGCAGCTTCCAGCGCTGTTCGCCACGGCGGCCAATAATGATTTTGCCCAGGTTATGTTCCCGGGCATAGCGCAGTACCGCGCGTTCTTCTGAAGGATCGGAAAGGGTGGCGGTTTCAGCCCCTAATTCTTGCGCCAGCCGCAAGGCCCGCAGAATGGCTCGTCGTTGGTTTTCCGGCAGGCGGTGCAGCTTAGGGGTTTCGACATACACGGCATGCCAGTGGCAACCGAGGCGTGCCGCGAGCCTTGCTGCGATGCGCACCAGTTTTTCGCTACCGTTGTTATGGCCGACGCACAGCAGGATGCTGTCCCGAGTGTGCCAGACCTTTTCGCGCCCCTGGTTGTCGCGGAAGGCTCGCATTTGGTCGTCAACACGGTCGGCGGTGCGGCGTAGTGCCAGCTCACGCAGGGCGATCAGGTTACCTTTACGGAAGAAATGCTCGATGGCGCGTTCGGCCTGGCCTGGGATATAGACCTTGCCTTCGTTGAGCCGCTGACGCAGATCGTCTGGGGGCAGGTCCACCAACACCACTTCAGTCGCTTCATCAAACACGTGGTCAGGCACGGTTTCCCTGACGCGTACTCCGGTAATGCCGCCGACGACGTCGTTCAGGCTTTCCAAATGCTGGACGTTAACCGTGGTCAGCACATCGATACCGGCATCCAGCAGTTCGTCCACATCCTGCCAACGTTTGGGATGGCGTGAACCCTGGGCGTTACTGTGCGCCAGCTCATCCATCAGGATCAGGGCCGGATGGCGTGCTAAAGCGGCATCAAGGTCGAATTCCTGCACCTGGCGGCCACGATGTTGGATGCGTTTTGCTGGCAGGATCGACAGCCCTTGCAGCAACGCCGCCGTTTCTTGCCGGCCGTGGGTTTCCACCACGCCAATCAGCACGTCTAGCCCCTGCGCCCGTTGCCGTTGAGCTTCCTGCAACATGGCGTAGGTTTTACCTACCCCGGCACAGGCCCCGAAGAAGACCTTCAGCTTACCGCGTGGCTTCTCATTGGCTAACGCCAGCAGGCTGTCAGGGTCGGGGCGTTGCAGTTCGTCATCCACCATCAGAGTTCCTTGTTTACCCATGCAAAGTAGGGGCGCCGCATGCTGCGCCCGTCTAGCCTTATTTCAACGCATCCAGCGCCATATTCAACTTCAGCACGTTGACCACCGATTCCCCCATAAAATTGGGCGTGGCGCGTTCTGTGTTTTCATCAATCAGTTTGGCAATCTGTTCCTGTGGCAACTGACGAGCGTTGGCGACACGCGCTAACTGGTACTTGGCGGCGGCCAGCGAAATCTGCGGATCCAAGCCACTGCCGGAAGCGGTCAGCAGATCGACCGGGATCGGCCCGCTCATCGCCGGATTCGCCTGGCGCAGCTGCGTTGCCCGCTCACCGATCGCTTTATCCAGCGCCGGGTTGGTAGCAGCCAGATTACTGCCGCCGGATGCCAGCGTATTATAAGTCGAATCGCTGGTGGCAGAAGGGCGGCCCCAGAAATAACCCGGTTGGGTAAAATTCTGGCCAATCAACGCCGAGCCGACCGCTTTATCCCCTTGATAGAGCAACGAGCCGTTGGCCGCCCCGCTGAACAGTAACTGCGACAGCCCAGTGGTGAGTAATGGGTAAGCGATACCGGTGATCGCCGTCAGCAGGATCAGCATAACCAGAGAGGGACGGAAATAAGACATCATAAATTCCTCGTTATACCCTTCATCTTTCAAACCGCAGCGTTGTTACCTGCGCTCACTCACCCCAGTCACTTACGAAGAGTAAGCTCCTGGGGATGAGTGAGCTTGTCGCCTAGCTGCAATTTGAAAGCTATTGGGTATGTGTTATTAAGCTATGAGTAATGCAGTCAGCAATAGATCGATCAGCTTGATACCCACGAACGGCACCAGCAGGCCACCCACACCATACAGCCACAGGTTACGGCGCAGCAGTGCAGCGGCGCTCATTGCCTTATAGCTCACCCCTTTTAACGCCAGTGGGATCAGGAAGACGATCACCAGAGCGTTGAAGATCACTGCCGACATAATCGCCGAGGCGGGGGAGTGCAACTGCATCACGTTCAGCGCATTCAGCTGCGGATAGGTTGCCGCGAAGGCCGCCGGGATAATGGCAAAGTACTTCGCCACATCGTTGGCGATACTGAAGGTGGTCAGTGAACCACGCGTCATCAGCATCTGCTTACCGATATGCACCACTTCGATCAGCTTGGTCGGGTTGGAGTCCAGATCGACCATGTTGCCAGCTTCTTTGGCGGCCTGTGTGCCACTGTTCATCGCTACCGCGACATCCGCTTGTGCCAACGCCGGGGCGTCGTTCGTACCGTCGCCGGTCATTGCCACCAAGCGACCACCCGCCTGATGTTCGCGGATGAGCTTGAGTTTGGCCTCTGGTGTGGCCTGCGCCAGGAAGTCATCCACACCGGCTTCAGCCGCAATCGCAGCCGCCGTGAGTGGATTGTCACCGGTAATCATGATCGTTTTGATGCCCATGCGTCGCAGTTCGTTGAAGCGTTCTTTAATG
>NZ_JBKJYW010000195.1:0-4670 GCF_046715635.1 Serratia sp. (in: enterobacteria) | reverse complement strand
TTTGGTGCTCAACGTATTGAAATAGCTGTAGTCCTTGGGGTGGATCAGGTTTAAGTGGAAGTCGCTGCGGCGGATCAGTACCTCTTCGCCTTCCTGGATGGGCAGGGCGATCTGGCTGTCGCAGCTGATTTCCAGATCGCTGCCTATATGGGAAAACTTTAGGCGAATGGTGCTGTCGCCGTTGATCACCAGCGGCCGGGCGGAAAGCGTGTGCGGGAACATCGGCACTAGCGCGATGGCTTCCAGCGATGGAGTCAGAATGGGCCCACCTGCGGAAAGCGAGTAGGCGGTAGAACCGGTTGGCGTGGCGATGATCAGGCCATCGGAGCGCTGCGAGAAGGCGAAGCGATCGTCAATATAGACTTCGAACTCGATCATATGCGCCACCTTGCCAGGGTGAAGCACCACTTCGTTAATCGCGGTACTGACGCGGCATTGCTGGTGCTCTTTATGGACGATGGTTTCCAACAGGAAGCGCTTCTCGTCGATATATTCCCCTTCCAGCACGTCCGCCAACTGCTGGAGTGCGTTGTCCGGGTCGAGATCGGTCAGGAAGCCGAGATTGCCACGGTTTACCCCGATCACCTTGATGTCATAACGCGCCAATACGCGCGCTGCGCCCAGCATATTACCGTCACCACCCACCACGACGGCCAGATCGGCCCGTTGACCAATCTCCGCCAGGCTGCCGGTGTCTACGTCTTTCATGCCCAAATCGTGGGCAATCTGGCGTTCAAGGATCACCTTGTAGCCACGGGCAACCAACCACTCAAACAGCATCTCATGAGTAGCTAATGCGGAAGGGTGACGCGGGTGCCCAACAATGCCAATACATGCAAATTTTTTCTTCATCGCTGCCATTTTCCTCACCAGGGACGCTTTATGCCCCACATTGTGACCGGTTGACTTGAAACCCCGGTTTTGATCCCCATAATAAGCCAAGTTGCGAGATTAATGCTAAAACGCGGAGATATTCATGAGTAGTAAAGAACAGAAGACGCCAAACGAGCAAGCCTCGGAAGAAATGGAACAGCAAGCACAGCACGAGGAAGCCATGGCGGCAGGCGCCGATCTGCGCGATGATCGCATTGCCGAGTTGGAAGCCCAACTGGCTGAAGCTCAGCAACGCGAGCGCGATAGTGTGCTGCGTGCCAAGGCCGAAATGGAAAACGTCCGCCGCCGTAGCGAGCTGGATGTTGAGAAGGCTCACAAATTCGCGCTGGAAAAATTCTCGGGTGATTTGCTGCCGGTGATCGACAACCTGGAGCGTGCACTGGAACTGGCGGACAAGAACAACCCTGAACTGGTCGCGATGATCGAAGGGATTGAACTGACGCTGAAGTCACTGCTGGACGCGGTACGCAAGTACGGCATCGAAGTGGTAGGCGAACTCAACGTGCCATTCAACCCGGACGTTCACCAGGCGATGAGCCTGATGGAATCAGCCGACCATCAGCCGAACCATGTGATGATGGTAATGCAGAAAGGCTACACGCTGAATGGTCGCCTGCTGCGCCCGGCGATGGTAGCGGTATCCAAAGCCAAGTCTTAATAAGACCTGCTGAGGATAAAGGCACCCACGGGTGCCTTTTTTGTGCCTGGATCATTCCTGCGGCAGGTGCGGCACCCAGTCAATCGGTGCCAGGCCTTGCTGTTCCAGTAACTGATTGGTTTGCGAAAAGTGGTGGCAACCCAGGAAACCGCGATGGGCAGAAAGCGGGGAGGGATGCGGCGCTTTCAACACATGATGGCGCTGGCGATCGATAAAGCTCCCTTTCTTTTGTGCGTGTGAACCCCACAGCAGGAACACGACCCCCTCGCGATTTTCGTTTAACGCGGCTATTACCTTGTCGGTAAAGGTTTCCCAGCCTAGATTGGCGTGAGAATGCGCCCGGCCACCTTCAACGGTTAATACGGTATTGAGCAAAAGTACGCCTTGCTCGGCCCAGCTTTGCAGGCAGCCGTGTGTTGGGCGTTCAAAGCCGGGGATGTCCGTCACCAACTCTTTATACATATTGACCAGTGAAGGCGGCGCAGGGATGCCTGGGCGCACGGAAAACGACAGGCCATGGGCCTGGTTCGGGCCGTGATACGGATCTTGCCCCAGGATCACCACTTTGACATCGGCCAACTCGGTAAAGCGGAAAGCGTTAAACACATCTTTCTGCGGTGGATAAATGGTCTTACCGGCCTGACGTTCGTTGGCAACAAAGGCGAGTGTATCCAGAAAGTAAGGCTGCTCTTTCTCTTTGCCGATGACGTCGTGCCAGGTGAGGGAGGTAGACATAAGCACTCTCCTTTGTTTTTGTTAGCAATTCATGGTGCATAGCTTACCGTTAACCTCTGCTCGGCGAAACCCGCTTTTTCAATGGGTATGGCGAGCGAGATATACAAATATTTTTGAAAATTTACAAAAATAATTTTAACGAGCAAAAAGGTAAAATTGATATAAAACATAAATTTGCCTCTGTCGCTCATTTTAGTACCCCGTAAAAATTGATTTTAGTCAAAGAATCGACCCGGTTTGACTGGTATACAGAACAACAAGACAACATTGGTTTTACCAAATGGCCGGAAACCACAACCGAGTTTTCGGCGACGTAGAAATTTTTCTCCCTATTACGGAGGCAACAAAATGATTACTGGTATTCAAATCACTAAAGCGAACAATCAAGCACTGGTGAACTCTTTCTGGCTGCTGGATGAAGAGAAATCAGAAGCGCGCTGTGTGTGTGCCAAAGCGGATTATGCGGAAGATCAGATCGTGCCTGTTAGCGAACTGGGCCAGATCGAGTACCGCGAAGTGCCGATGGAAATGCAGCCTACCGTGCGCGTAGAAGGTGGTCAGCACCTGAACGTGAACGTGCTGCGCCGTGAAACGCTGGAAGATGCCGTTAAGAACCCAGAAAAATACCCGCAGCTGACCATTCGTGTTTCTGGTTATGCGGTGCGTTTCAACTCACTGACGCCAGAACAGCAACGTGACGTTATCGCGCGTACCTTTACCGAAAGCCTGTAATTTTCGGCTAGGTAGACAAAAGGGAGCTTCGGCTCCCTTTTCTATTGCCGCTAAAACGCAAAAACCGCCCAAGAGGCGGTTTTTTAGCAACATACGGCTGATTATGCCTCTGGCTTGGCTTTTGGCTGGCGGCGCTTACCGACGTTTTTCGCGTCGCGATGGCGTACCTTCACCTTGGCCTTCTCTTTGTTCTTCAGCTTGTCTTCGACGCGCTTGGCCAGCACCTTCTTCGAAGGTTTACCGTTGCTCTTCTCGCTAGGCACCTTGGTGGACGGACGTAGTTCGTCGATCACACGGGCTTTCAGTGGCTCATTGAGGTAACGCCCCACTTTGCCCAGCAGCAGATGGTCATGCGCTTCTACCAGCGAAATGGCGGTACCTTTACGCCCGGCACGGCCAGTACGGCCAATGCGGTGCAGATAGGTATCGGCAGTACGCGGCATATCGAAGTTGAACACGTGGGTGATATCCAGGATATCCAGCCCGCGCGCCGCAACGTCGGTGGCGACCAGCACGTTAACGCGGCCATCCATCATGCGTTTTACCGCTTCGTTACGCTTGGCCTGCACCATTTCCCCTTCGAGATAGCAGGTGTTGATGCCCGCTTCACGCAGCCACGCGGCCAGCTCATGCACGCGCTCACGCTTACGCACAAAGATCACTGACTTCTGCACGTCCGGCTGTTGCAGCAGATGCACCAGCAGGGCGGTTTTATGCTTCACGTCATCGGCGCGGTAATACCATTGCAGGATCTTTTTACGTTCGCGGCGGGACGGATCGGCTTCAACCTCAACCGGTTCCTTCAGGATGCGCTCAGCGAACTCGCGGATGGCTTCGCCTTCCAGCGTGGCGGAAAACAGTAACGTCTGGGTGCGCCAGCGGGTTTCGGCCGAGATGGTTTCGATGTCTTGCGCAAAGCCCATATCGAGCATGCGGTCGGCTTCGTCCAGGATCAGCGTTTCTACCGCGCGGCAGTCAAAGTTTTCTTCTTTGATGTATTGCAGCAGGCGGCCGGTGGTGGCAACTACCACGTCCTGGTTTTCACTAAAGACTTCGGCATGGTTCATATACGCCACGCCGCCGGTGATGGTGGCGATATCCAGCGAGGTATGCGCAGCCAATTCACGAGCCTGATCGGCCACCTGCATTGCCAGCTCACGCGTCGGGGTGAGGATCAGTACGCGCGGTGGGCCAGACTTCTTACGTGGGAAATCCAGCAGATGTTGCAGAACCGGCAGCAAGAATGCGGCGGTTTTGCCTGTGCCGGTCGGTGCCGAACCTAATACGTCGCGCCCATCCATGGCTGGCGGGATCGCCTCGGCCTGGATAGCGGTGGGGCGATCGTAGCCTTTATCACGCAAAGCGAGGATCAGGCGCTCATCGAGTTCGAGTTCGGAAAAATTGGTTGCTGTCATTATCTACCTCTACTTGGGGCGCCGATTATAGACGGGATGGCCGCAGGGTTCACCCTTTTTAACTTTTACCCTAAATCAGTTTGCCTTATGCTACGCCAGTTTTGTCTGCTGGTGGCCATTGTGAGTAATCAAATTAAAACTAAATCGACCCCGCGGCGCGGCGGTTTTACCTTTAAACAGTTCTTTGTCGGCCACGATCGTTGTGCGATGAAGGTGGGTACCGATGCGGTTATGCT
>NZ_JBKJYW010000194.1:0-10597 GCF_046715635.1 Serratia sp. (in: enterobacteria) | reverse complement strand
CAATGCCGATCTGAGCAATGCTGTTGATGTGCTGCAACAGGATTTGACGCAGCTGGGCAAAGCCGCCATCGAAAACAGCCTGACCATCGAGCATAACCGCCAAAAACTCTCCCAGGCCCAGGAGGCGTTGAATAGCGATATCAAGGACGCGCGCGGGGAAATTGACAGCACCCGGGCCAGCTTGGCGCGTGCAGATGCCGAACTGCAAGCCAAGGTTGATGCCCTTACCGGTGGCACTAATGCGGCAATGGCAGAGGTTGCCTCGCAGATCACCCAATTGCAGGATGGCGACCAGCAACTGGCCAGCAAGCTAGACGTGGTGATCGCCAAGGCTGAAGGGAACGCTGCACAAATCGCGCAGGAGAAAGCAGCGCGTGTGGATGCTGATGGGGCGTTAGCCAAGGATATCAGCTCGGTCAAAGCCACGGCGGATAATCAGCAAGGTTTGATTATCAAGCTGGAGCAGGCGCAAGCCGATGCCGATTCTGCTTTGGCTAAGGTGGAGTCCAACGTTTCCGCCAATGCCAAGGCCATCGGCAGCAACAAGACGGAACAGGACAAGGTTAACTCGCAGGTCACGCAGAAAACCGAAGCGCTGGCCGATCAGCAGAAAACGCAGAGCCAGCAGCTCAGCGGGCTGACTTCTGAGTTTAGCGAAAACCGAGCTGAGGTGACCCAACAGCTGAAAACGCTGGCGGCGACAGACTCGGCTCAGGCCCAGCAGATTTCCGGTTTGCAAGCCAGCGCAGGTAGCAACACTGCGGCTATCCAGGCAGAGGCAAAATCCCGTGCCGATGCCGACGGTGCGCTGAGCCAACGGGTTGACGTGATCCAGGCGACCAGCCAGGAAAACACGGCGGCCATCACCCGCCTAGGCATAGCGCAAACCGATGCCGAAAGCAGCACGGCTAGTCTGCAACAGGCTTTGGAGGCTACGGCCAAGGCGAATATCGAACAGACGCTTAAGCAGGATAACGATGTTCAACGTCTGGACGAGAGCAGCGCCCGGTTAACCACGGCGCAAACCGTTTTTGCCGATCGGCAGCAAGCGCAGGCCCAGCAGATCACGCAGCTGGATGCGAACTTTGGCGACGTGTCTGCGCAGTTGCAGCAGGAGATCACCACCAGGGCCAGCGAGACCGGTGCCCTGTCGCAACGCTTTGACCACTTGAGCGCAGATGTCGGCAGCAATCAGGCCGAGGTTAACCAGCGTTTGCAGGCGCTGGTGGATAGCGGTAGTGCTCAAGCATCGTTAATTACCGGCTTGGGAGCGGCCAGTGGCGAGAATAAAGCCGCGATCGCCTCTGAATCGCAAGCGCGGACCACGGCGGATGAAGCGTTATCTCGGCAGTTGAGTTCGCTGGACTCCACCGTTGGGCAAAATACGGCGGCCATCAACGATCGGCTGCAGACGTTGGCTAATCAAGACTCGGCCATGGCGGAGCAGATTGGTTCCTTAACGGCGACCTCCGGTGAAAACAGCGCAGCGATCGGCGAGCTGAAGCAGGCTCAAAGCGACTCGGCCGGTTCGCAGGCCTCGCTCAGCAGCTCGCTTGAAGCCATTGCCAAGGCGGATATCGAGCAGTCGTTAAAGCAGGCGGAAGACGTTATCAGCAATGATGTGGTCACCGCATCGATCAAGACCCAGCAAAACGTGATGGCGGACGATCAGCGCGCCCAGGCGCAGCAGATCACCGAATTACGCGCGAGCTTTGGTGATGTTGATGCGCGCTTGATGACGGAACAGACGGTGCGTGCGGAAGCCGACAAAGCGTTATCCCAGCAGGTGACAGCACTGGCAGGCACCGTGGGGGACAATAATGCCCAACTCAATCAGCAGTTGCAGGTGCTGGTGGATACGGACAGTGCCCAGGCCAAGCTGATTAACGATCTGACCAGCCGAACAGGGGCGAATGAGGCCTCGGTTACCGCCCTGAGCCAAACGCTAACCGATAGCAATAGCGCGACGGCTCAGCAAATTGGTGCTCTACAATCCGCTACCGGTGACAATACGTCGGCTATTACCTCGCTGTCGAAAACCGTGACCGATAACCAATCGGCAACGGCTAACGATATCAAGTTATTGAATACGGCGGTGGGGGATAACAAGGCGGCGGTCCAGCAGGTGAGTTCTGCGCAGGCGACTTTGGATGGCAAGGTCTCCGCAACCTGGTCGGTAAAAGTTGAAACCAGTAAGAAGGGGGAAAGCAGCGTTGCCGGTTTGGCATTGGGGGTTGATGACGCGGGTAACCGGCAATTTTTGGTGCGGGCCGATCGATTTGCCTTGGTGACCAAAGATGAAGGCAATGTGTCTGTTCCCTTCGCCGTGCAAAATGGCCAGACGTTTATTAACTCGGCGTTTATTGCTGATGGGACGATTACTAATGCAAAAATTGGCGAGTATATTCAGTCAAATAACTATGACTGGAATAAAAGAATAGGCTGGTCAATTGAGAAAAATGGTAATGCTGTTTTTAATAACATTACTGCAAGAGGGCATATTGAGGCAACATCAGGAACTCTTGAGAATGTCACTATAAAAGGTACTGCAACAATTGAGCGAGTAGTAGCAAGCTCGATTGAGGGGGATATAGCAAAAATAATCCCGGTTAGCTCTGGGAGCTCAGTAACAATCTCTCCACAACCTTTTAATAGAACGATTTTCATACCAATCATATCTGTGTCAGCCTATACAACGTCGCGTGAAACTGGTGGCGGCAATAATAACCAGACTATCTATGATTTTGGTTCGGCCAGTGCATCTATCTTTGTTAATGGTGTTCGTCAATTAACTAAGGAAGTAAGGGCAAGTCACAGTATGCAAGTGGCAACGGATAGCGAGTCTTATTCTTTCCCGCTGTATGCAAATAATAGTGTCACAATTCAATATGTGGCGTCTGCTGAAAATGGTAATTATTTAAATGCTATCGCCGTGTTTGCTGTGAAGTCATAGTTAAACCCAGGTTGTCACTAAGGTAGATTAATTAATTTCGTGAACCGCAATGTGCGGTTATTTTAATTGGAGTAAGAACTATGTGGTACAAAACAGGCACTATCAATTTAATCGCTAATAACTCAGCCGTAACTGGTACCGGCACCGCGTGGGCCGATGCTAAGTTCGGTGTAATGCCAGGTATGATTTTGCTGGCACCGGACAATAAGCTGTATGAAGTTAAGCAGGTGAATAGCAACACTTCACTGACCCTTAACAGCAACTATGCAGGTTCAACGGCCAGCGGGCAGAGCTATGCGATTATCACTACCTATGAAGGCGATATCAGCCAGTTCTCCGCACGCTTTGCGGCGATGCTGACTTTCTTCCAGGGTAGCCGCAATGATACGGTGAGCTGGTTTACTGGCTCCGGGGATATGACCTTCACCAAGGATGATGGTACAAAGCTAACTGTGCCAACATTAGCGAAGATCCAGGCCGATTATCTGTCAAAAACAGCTACTGCAGATCAAGGCATAGCCGGTCCGGTATTGTTCTCTAAAGCCGCAACGTTTAATAATGGCTCAACATCACTCGGTGATAACGTTTTTCAAGCAAAAACTCCCGGGGCAAACGTAATTTTGCGTTATAAGGATATGGATGGAGTTGAGAAGGGGGCTATATACGTAACCTCAGCTACTGGGCAAATGACACAACGCTGGGGTGGTTCAGAATTTAGTGTAATATATGGCGTGGATGGACGAGTAACATTCCCGAGTGATATCTACATTGGTACTGTGAAGGTTAAAACTCAGTCAACGTCGCTGGGTACACAGGATTTAGATAATATTAAAACAGATGGGGATTATTATCAAAGCCTCAACGCAAATGCCACTGCCGAGAATCATTATCCGAATTCTCAGGCTGGTTTTTTATGTGTTCTTAGTTCACGTGCGGGAGTATTAGGTCGATTCTATATAACGCAACTTTATTATCCATATAAGGCTGCTGATTATTTTTATCAAAGAATATATGATGCTAGCATTTCATCATGGACTGCTTGGGATATTTACGAGGCGCGTGGTAGAAGTGACTCTCGTTATTTAAAAGTCGGGGAGTATGGTCTGGGGGTAGATTACAGACCATCATTAACGGGGTATTCATTAGCGTCTGATTATCGAGTTAATGGAGCATTTTATGCCAACCTATCATCAATGACAGACACGTTTGGTAATACAAATACTCATGTGCTGAATGTCTCAGGCTATACCGGACGCACACATTGTTTCCAACTGGCGTTCCCATTGGGTTCGGACAGAATGGGGTTCCGTCGTATTCAAAATAACGGTGTTGGTGAATGGAAAGAAGTTTGGCATACCGGAAACACCACCGTAGACGCCAACGGCTTCCTGAAAAAAGCATCACCCATCGCGCGTCTCTCCAGCAATCCAGACAAAATGCCCGACGAATACCTGGACGGCTTTACCCTATCTGGGCTGGCGGCGGTGAATAGCGAAGCCGCAGGCGTTAGCGCAGAGCGAGTCTCGGTTGGCGTATATAAAGTGACGGGTTCGCTAGGTTTCGCGCTGGAAGGCTGGAACATCGAAGTCCCGCAGGACGTCAACGGTAACCGTCTATGCTTCGTCGCTACCGAAGCGGCCGAAGACGGCACGATCACGGTCAAAGTCAGCAAACGCCGCTTTGATATTGATACCGCAGCGATCGTTGCTGGGGAGCCGATGGATATTCCTGAAGGGCGCTGGATCGATCTGCGCTTGGAGATGCCGCCGGTTGAAGAAGAGCAGAACGTTGATATCGATGAACCAGAACCGGAAAGCCCAGGCGGCGAAATGGCGAGCGAGTAAGTTGTACTGACAGTGAAACGGTGTTGTTCTGCAGTTGCCCAGAACCGTTCGCTGTGAATAAGCTTGGAAAGTATTGGGGGGAGGCAGCCTCCCCAATATTGGATGTTTTAACAATGTTTAATAAAGCGAATAGCCATTACGCAGCGGGTTTTTGTACCGCCAGGATAAAGATCATCGGGCGTTCTTTTTCTTCATCCAGTGCCGGATTGTCGGCGATCTGTTGAGCCGAAGGACCCCACTCGTTCAGATAGCGGATGGTGAATCCCTGCTGGACTAACAAATTGATATAGGTACCCAGCATACGGTGCTGCTTGATCACCCCTTCTGCCAGCCAGTTAGAAATACGTTGCCCTTCTTGCTGGTAGCCATTAATCGGCCAAGATTTTTGCCCTGCCTCATCCACCAACCAGCCCTGATGCTTTGGCGCAGTATAAATTGGGTGTTCGGCGGTAAAAATAAACTCCCCACCATTCACCAATGCCTGATAAACGGTCGCGAACAGCTTGCCGAGGTCTTCGATATAGTGCAGCGTCAGCGAGCTATAGACCAAATCAAAGCTGGCTGCCGGCAGCTGTAGCGCTTCCAGATCCTGCTGGCGGTATGTAATCGCCGGATCATCGGTCATCTCTTTTGCCTTGCCCAACATCTTCTCTGACAGATCCATTCCCAGTACCTGGGCTGCACCTTGCTCACGAGCACTGCGGCAGAACCAACCGTAGCCACAGCCAAGATCGACCACCTTTTTGCCCTGTAAATCGGGCAGGATGCTGCGGATGGTTGGCCATTCCGGTGCACCATCTAAACCCTGTACTGAACGGCTGAGTTGCGCATAGCCGTCAAAGAAGGTTTGATTGTCATAGATATTTTGCGACATAACATCTCCTTTATTATATAAACCGCATAACAGCGCGGCGTGTTAATGGTATGCGTTCATTAAGTTGGCTGCCAGCCAAAACAGGGCATAACTTGCTTACCACAGAATAAATCAGGAGCTTGGGTGAACATTATTTCGGTGCGTCAGGAACCAACCTATCGTGATGTGGCTATCGATTATTTCCAGCGTCAGTGGGCATCGCCAGAAACCATGATGCTGTATCAAGACTCGATAACCCGATGTATCGACGCGGTAAATCCGTTGCCGCAGTGGTATTTGTTGCTGGATGGGGAAACCGTTGCGGGTTGTGTGGGGCTCATCACCAATGACTTTATCAGCCGCATGGAACTGTATCCGTGGCTATGTGCGCTGTATGTCGATGAGCATTATCGCGGGCAGGGGTACGGCGCATTGTTGGTCAACCACGTAGCCAAGGCCGCAGGCGAACTGGGATTTCCCCGTTTGCATCTGTGTACCGATCATGTGGGCTATTACGAGAAGCTGGGTTTCAGTTTTGATGGGCTTGGTTATCACCCGTGGGGCGAGTCGTCACGGGTCTATTCGTTGGATCTTGGCAAACTTTGATGTTTGGGACGTAGCGGCTAAGCGGGCGCAGCATGCGGCGCCCCTAAGGTTGAGCATCTCGCTATTTTGGCTGGTTCCAAGGCATTTTGACCAATAGCGTCGCCATCCCGCAAAATCCGCTGAGCCCGGCAAATAGCAACCCGGCACCTACAAAGCCGGACAGCAGGAAGAATAGGGGAGAGACTGCGTACCCCAAGATAGTGCCAGCCAGAATAAGGGAGCCAGCAGCAATCTGCACCTGTCGCATGATGGGGAGTGGCTGGTTGTTACCCTTGACGACAGCCAATCCCTGTTGCTTCCAGCCATTGATACCGCCTTCAAGCAGATAAACCTTGGCAGGTGTTGCGGCACCTGCCAATAGCGCTGCGTTTTCTGCCGTACGACGGCCCGACTGACAGTGAAAAATCACCACATCCTGTTCGCTAACCGCCTGCGGTTTGCCCCCTTTCTCAATATCAGGCAGCGACAGCAAGCTGGCTTGAGCAATGTGCTCGTGGGCATACTCATCCATTCCGCGAACATCCAGCAGTTGCGCTCCTTGCATGATTAATTTTTGCGCTTGCTGGGCAGTTATCGTTTCTACGTTCATGGTGTCCTCAGGGGCAATAGATGGCTTTTAGCGTGCTAATGACCTGCTGCACGGCGCTATTTTTAATCGAGTAATTGATGCGTTGTCGATCGCGGGTGCTTTCAATCAGCCCTTCCTCGCGCATCTTTGCCAGATGCTGTGAAGTGGCTGATGGGCTAAGCCCGGTTGCCAGCGCCAGCTCACCGGCACTGGTGCCTGGCGCATCCACCAACATACAAAGGATCAACAGGCGGCGGGGGTTGCTCATGGTTTTGAGTAACGTCGCGGCGGCATTGGCGCTGGCAAGCAGTGAGGCGTTTTCGTCCGTCATTCATTATTTTAGTATTTGCTAAATTTAGTGAATGCTAAAGTAAATGATGGGAAAATGCACGTGTTTTTTTCAACGGTAAACCAGGTCTCCAACCTTGAACTGATTCACAAAACTGAAGAATAGTCACCGGCAGGACAAAAAATGGGAACAAAATGAGCAAGTAATCGCCATCATCGTTAAGTTATTTGGTGTTTAAATCAAAGAGGTTCTAACCGTGAATGGAGTCGCGGCTGCTGCGTAACTTAGCCGCGCTATATCAATCCAAGGAGTCTCTCAATGAATAAATTCAAGCTATCCATTCTTTGTTCTACGCTGATTTTTTCACCGCTGGCGGTTACGACCAGCGTTCATGCTGCCCAGACCGTGTCCGCCATACCCGCGGTCAATCAGCAACTGATCGATCCTCAGGGGATGATTATGCGTGACGGTAATCGGCTTGCTTTGACTTGGAGCGGTATGCCAAGCCAGGGGAGCGTAGCTATCAAATGGCTGGATGTGGCATCGGGTAAAAGTCAGACGTTGAACGCCAACGTGCAGAATGGCCAGCTATCGATCGATGATCCTAACCCGCATCGCAGAACTCTCTTTATGTTACCGGCAGGGAAAACGACGATCACCTTGGCAGAGCGGAAAGTACCCGCGCCAGGGATGGATAATTTGCGCGATATGGGGGGGCTGAAAACCGCAGATGGCCGCTATACCAAGTGGGGCCTCGCCTATCGAGCCGATACGCTTTATAAAGCCAAACCAGCAGGTTATAGCTATCTAAACAACATGAATATGGGCTATGTGTTCGATCTGCGCCGGGCGGAAGAGATCGCTAAAAAACCCGATCCGGCGCTGGACGGCGTAGCCTATTACCATACTCAGATCCCTGACTCCCCACCGGCTTATGCCGATGTGTCCTGGGATAGCAATGAGGCGATCTTCAAATTTGTCAGTTTCCCCCGTGCAGAGACCTTTTATGTCGACACTAACGTCTTTATGGTTGAAGCCAAAAAGAGCCACCAGTCGATGAAACAGGTTTTTGAGACCGCTTTAAAAGGCGATGGCAAGGCGATGGTCTGGCACTGTGCCGGTGGTAAAGACCGGACTGGCTATGTTTCTGCGATGTTTTTGGCCGCGCTGGGAGTGCCGCAAGAAACCATTGTTAATGAGTATCTGTTAACCAACGAGTATCGGCAGGATTTTGATCGCCAGGAGCTGGCGGATATGAGCAAGGTCTTCAATAACGATCCACAGGCGATCAAGGGGTTTAGCGCCATCCAGCAGTCAAGGCCGGAATATATTCTCGCTGGTCTTAAGCGTATCGAACAACAATACGGCTCGGTTGATCGCTATCTTGAGCAAGAAGTGGGCGTGACGCCGCAGGACATTGCCAGATTAAAACAGCTATATACCGAATAGGGCACTTTTGGCTTTTATCGGTGGTAGGTAAAGGCCACCGATAGCAGGTGAGCCAGCTATAGGGAGCGGCGTGTCAGACCTTCGTAAATCAGCTTAATGGCGAAAGCCCCGATCACTACACCGATCGCTCGGCTGGCTACCCGTTGCACGCTGGTATAGGAGCGCCGTACCGCTGGCAAGGAGAATGCCTGGCTGAGAAAAACGCGCCAGATAACCGAACTGAGCACGATCCCCAACCAGGCACTCAGTTTGGCCCAGGTGGGCGTATTGGCGCTTAGGGTTACGGAGAAAATACTAATGAAAAACAGCACCGTCTGCGGATTGGAGAGATCGGTTATCAGGCCCCGGCGGAAGAATACATACCAAGGCGCACTGAGTGGTTGTTGCAGCGCAGGGGAATATGGCGTTGCCTGTTTATTCATACTCTTATAGGCAAACCATAGGAGATATAACCCGCCGACGACCTTGATGAACGAGAAGACCCCCTCACATTGGGTGATCAACGTCGCCATGCCAAACAAGCCTAGCCCGGAATATACGGCGTCACCCAACGCCACGCCAAGCCCGGTAAGCATGCCTGCTCGGCTACCGGAGGCCAGGCTGGTTTGCACCACGACGAACAGATTGGCGCCGGGGTTGAAAAACGTTAACACAAACAGGCCGATCGTCAGGGTGATTGCATGTAGTGGATCCATCTCCGTTATCCTTTCTTGCGCTCAAACACCAATGATATGGCTAGTCCTGCACTGGAGATGCGAATCGCATCACATCTATAGCTGAGGTAAGGATAGAACCCTATCTGGCCCACTATAGGGCGAGGAGCTAAACGGTGAAAAATCCTTAAGCGGCAGTTCTCAAACTGTGCTCAATCTGATAAAAAATAGACTTGTTGCTAGTGAAGGGATTCGACTATGACGTTTGATGAAAAGAAAGAACGGGCATTAGCGTTGATGGCAGAGAAAAAAATGTGGCGTAGCAATTATGCTCCACCGCTCCTGCGCCTGCTGTGGAAGTTAGGCGTCCAGAGCCCACCGCCGCCGTTTATGCCGTTCTGGCTGAATGTGCTGTGCTTTGGTGGCTTTTTTGGCTCTGTGTGGGGCCTGTTTATGTGGTTTACGATTTGGAAAAGCGAATGCTACAGCGTATTGATGGCGCTGCAGCCAAGCTTACTGGCTGGTGGGCTGTTTGGCTTGATGATGGCGCTATATCACTATTGGCGAAAGCGGGTGAACAAGCTGCCGGACTGGGACAGTCTTTGATAGATGAGTGGGGGCATAAGTCATTCGCCTGAACCCCAGCAGGCGGTGCCGTCAGCCTTTCGGCAATAAAGCACCCATCAGTGAGGTAAACACGCCTCCAGTAGTAAAGGCATGCGCTGTTTGGTATTCCTCACCCTTAATGTCTTTAAATCTGGCAAGGGCCGCTTGCGGGGAGGTGGCTTGCAATTCTTCAAATTGCTTGGCATAGCCTTTATCTAGCAGGTGCTTCTGATTATCTGCGAAATCAGGTCCAGAATTATCCAGTACCACAATCTGCTCGCCCTTCACGAAAAAACTGTAAATCACCATAGTATCTTCTTTTAGCTGGTGTCATGAATATTCCAAGATCGGATGAATACTGTGCACTGTCAAGGTGGGCTATCAGGAAACAGTTTCTGCCACCATTCGGGTTTCATCAGATTGCCTCCGGGAAACCTCGGCCTTTAGGCCGGGGAGGAAAGGAGGCGGTTTTCAAGCTAACTTCTTTTTGTCTTTTCACTATAACTCCTGTAATTTTGTACATATGAAACGCGCCTACAAATATCGGTTTTATCCAACACAGGATCAGATTGAGTTTTTAGCTCAAACCTTCGGCTGTGTGCGTTTTGTCTACAATTCAGTTCTTCGCTGGCGAACTGATGCGTACCGCGAACGACAGGAGAAGATCGGCTACATTCAGGCCAATGCCCGACTAACCGCCCTAAAAAAAGAGCCTGAATTGACCTGGCTGAATGATGTTTCCTGCGTCCCGTTACAGCAGACTCTTCGCCACCAAC
>NZ_JBKJYW010000193.1:0-5751 GCF_046715635.1 Serratia sp. (in: enterobacteria) | reverse complement strand
CGGATAAAATCAGGCTTTTTTCGCCAGGGCAGCGGCTTTGACGATCACGGCGAAAGCGTCAGCTTTCAGTGATGCGCCGCCAACCAGCGCGCCGTCGATGTCTGGCTGAGCAAACAGCTCTGCGGCGTTCTTATCGTTCACGGAACCGCCGTACTGGATGATCACTTCGGCAGCGACCGCAGCGTCTTGCTTGGCGATATGGTCACGGATGAATTTATGCACTGCCTGAGCTTGCGCTGGGGTGGCAGATTTACCGGTACCGATAGCCCACACTGGCTCGTAAGCGATGACGGTGCCTTTGAACGCTTCAGCGCCCTGAGTTTTCAGCACAGCGTCGATCTGGCGCGCACAAACTTCTTCGGTTTTACCCGCTTCGTTTTCTGCTTCGGTTTCACCGATGCACAGCACTGGGATCAGGCCAGCGGCTTTCAGCACCGCAAATTTCTCTGCGATCGCGGCATCGGTTTCTTTGTGATAGGTACGGCGCTCTGAGTGGCCGATGATGATGTATTCAGCACCTACGTCTTTGAGCATGGTGGCAGAAACTTCGCCAGTGAAGGCGCCAGACAGGTTGATGTCGACGTTCTGTGCGCCCAGAGCGATGCGGCTACCACCCAGTTCGTGCTTGGCCAGATCCAGGTACATGACCGGAGGTGCGATGGCAACGCCACAACCGTCAACGCTGCTCAGTTCTTTGCGTAAGGCGGCGATCAGTTCGTTAACCATGTGAACGCTGCCGTTAAGCTTCCAGTTACCCATTACTAATGGATGACGCATGTGTTTTCCTCCAAAAAGGGGACGCGAGAGTCTAAATGACAACTGCCGGACAGGCAGTTTACCTGCCCAACAGTATAGAGATGAATCAGTGCAAAGGCTTTGCTTTTTGTCATTAATTGCTGGGGTATCAGGGTTCAGATAGCGTTAGCTTAATCGGTTCAACGGCGAAGGTTACCCCCTTATCGCCGTTATCTGCCACCACATAGCGTATTGCCCCGACCTGTTGTTGGTAGAAGTAGGAACCTTTGCCTTTTTCCAGCAGGTTGTTCACCTTGATGATGCTTTCTTCCACGGTGAGCGCCGGTTCAAATTGGCGGCTCAGGGCTGCCATGTAGTTCACCGCGATGGCTCTGGCCGCTTTTTCTTCGCCATCCTGCAACAGCAAATGGGTGATTTGCATGGTTTTGATTTTACCGGTGCCCTTTTCCAGCGCGGTAGAGGCGTACAGGTTTTCATTAATCTTGCTGGCCGCGCGGGTCAGCAAAGGGGAGTCATCCTCTCTGGAGGGGACGACGCGGTATTCACCAATCGGCAACGTTGGATTGTCGCGGTTGTACTTTTCGCGAAATTGCACCACCGTCAAATCGAAGGTGGGCGCGCCAGCCAGCAAGTAGGGGGCGTTCGCCGTGGCTTCGGTAGGCGTATCCGGTGGATCGGCCCAGGCACTGCCGATGGGGGAGCACAGGCAGGCTATAACGATGATTTTTTTCAGCATGGTATACGGCATCGGTAACAAAGATGACTCCGATTAAAACGATAACCCAGGCGAATTGTCAAAAATTCCGCGTGATTGTCGTTTGCTGACGCGAGGCGGTGCGATGGTCTGCGCTTTGCCGGGGCTAGCTCAACCCGGTATGGCCTATGTTACACTGCGGAGCAGAATATGGGCAGGCCAAGAGTGCATGAATCGATGACCTTACAGCAATGGTGTTTTTCCTTTAATGGCCGCATCGGGCGGCGCGACTTCTGGATCTGGATGGCAGCCTGGGTGGTGCTGATGGCGGTGGCCTTCACTCTGGCCAGCTATGATGTGGTGGCGATCCAAACCATCGCCTTTTGCATTGTGGCGCTGCTGTGGCCAACGGCTGCGGTGCTGGTCAAGCGCCTGCACGATCGTAATAAAAAGGGCTGGTGGGCGTTGCTGTTGATCCTGGCGTGGATATTGGCGGCTGGTAACTGGCAGATGCTGGCACCGGTCTGGCAGTGGGGCGTTGGGCGTTTTATTCCGACGCTGATTGTGGTGATGATGGCGATCGATCTGGGGGCTTTTCTTGGCACCCCTGGGGATAACCGATTCGGACCCGAGGCCGAACCGGTAAAATTCCGCTGAGCTACCAGTAATGCTCGCTGGTGATATGGCCCGGCTTGCGGCGCAGATGTTTGCGCATCTGGTGCTTCTCTTTCAGCGTCTGCTGGGTATCTCGCACCATCTGCGGGTTGCCGCACAGCATCACATGGCTGGTTTCGGCATCCAGGGTCAGGCCTACCGCCGCTTCCAGCCGCCCGTCTTCCAGCAGAGCCGGAACGCGTCCGGTTAATGAGCCAGCCACTTCTTCGCGGCTGACCACGGTTTGAATGCGTAGCTTGCCGTTAAAACGCTGTTGCAGCTGCTGCATCAGCGGCAGGTAGCTGAGATCGCGAGCAAATCGTGCGGCATGCACCAGCACCAGGTTGTTGAAGCGCTCCAGATCTTTGCCTTCTTGCAGGATCGACAGATAAGGGCCGATGGCGGTGCCGGTTGCCAGCATCCATAAGGTGTCGCAGTCTGGCACTTCCTCAAGCACAAAGAATCCGGCGGCTTCTTTGGTAACCAGCACTTCAGCACCGGGCTGCAGCTGATGAAGCCTTGGGCTGAGTTTTCCCTCTGGCACGGTGACCAGATAAAACTCAAGGTTGGGATCGCTGGGGGCATTAACATAAGAATAGGCACGCTGAACGCGCTCGCCGTCGATTTCCAGTGACAGCTTGGCAAATTGCCCGGCGGTGAAACGGTCGATCGGGGCATTGACGGTGATGCTGAACAAGCCATCGGTCCAATATTGCACCCCTGTCACTTTGCCATTAACCCATTCAGCCATACTTTTAACGCTCCCGTGGTCGGATCAAATAAGCACAATGTCGTGAGCCGGAGATGGCATGCGCGGTGCGTTCTATCCGGTAGCCTTTACCCAACAGGCGATGGAACAGCTGCAGTTCAGAGTTACACAGGCTGCTGCAAGTATGGGCCGCCACGCCGATCGGACAGTGGTTTTCCACCAGTAACATACCCTGTGGGCTTTCCAGCAGTTCCGCCATGTAGCCGTCACGCTGGCGCAGGCTAACCAGGCGGTTGAGCTTGCCGAGGTGGTCTTCTTCCTCTGCCAGTTCATCTGCGTACCGGTGATAGAGTTTATCCTCTCGAGCACGGATCAGCTTTTCTATGCCTTCGGCACCGAACAGCTCATGTGCAGACTCCAGCAAAATAGCCGAAAGCCGATCGTGTCCGTCTGCAAACTGAGCGTGGCCCTGCTGGGTCAGCGACCAGTAACGCGTCGGGCGGCCTACTTTGGCACGTGTTTCCTCGTAGCAAACCAGCTCACGTTGTTCAAGGGATTGCAGATGCTGGCGGATCCCCATCGGCGTGATTTCAAGCCGCTCTGCCAGCATTTTGGCAGAATGAGGACCCAAGGTTTTTAACTGCAGTAAAATCAGCTCTGGTGTTTTCATAAAACCCAAATCCCTGTGGCGGTATCTTATTTCAAGTTGATGGAAATAATTATCGATTAAGTGCTAAAGTTAATCCCCTGCAAGCTTATCATTTTTAACTCTTTCCCGTTACACGTACAGTTTGATTTACGAGACTGGTAGCGATAGGTGCCAGTGTGACGGCGATCTATATTTGTCTGAAACTCGCTAAAAAAATTAGATTTGTTAGCTTATGCGACGCTGAGAAGCAGCTCTGTGGTTCCCCCTGGGGTATTGGGCGGGGTTGAGTGTCGCAAGACTGAATAAGTTAATGAAGATAATGAGAAAAATTGAAAATTTCCACCTGCTGGTGATGCTGATCCTGCTGGTTGCCGTCGGTCAGATGGCGCAAACCATTTATGTCCCCATCATCGCCGATATTGCCCGCGATCTCTCGGTGCCCTCAGGCTCCGTGCAGCGCGTTATGGCGGCTTATCTGCTGACCTACGGCTTCTCACAGTTGATCTACGGGCCGCTTTCCGATCGCATTGGCCGCCGCCCGGTGATCCTGGCTGGCATGATGATTTTCCTGCTCGGTGCCTTGGGGGCTTTGCTAGCCAACAGCCTATCGATGTTGGTGGCAGCCAGCGCGGTTCAGGGGATGGGCACCGGTGTGGCAGGCGTGATGGCCAGAACCATGCCGCGTGATCTGTATGCAGGCACTTCCCTACGCTACGCCAATAGCCTGCTGAATATGGGCATTCTGGTCAGCCCGCTGTTGGCTCCGGTGATTGGCGGGGGGTTGGCGATGATGTTTGGCTGGCGGGCCTGTTATGGCTTCCTGCTGGTGTTGTGCGCCGGTGTAGCGTTTGCCATGTTCCGCTGGCTACCGGAAACCCGGCCGCAGCAGACGGAAAAACGCCGCATGTTCTCCAGCTTCCGCCAACTGCTGGCGGATGGGACTTTCAGCTGTTATCTGGTGATGTTGATCGGTGCTCTGGCCGGGATCGCCGTTTTTGAAGCCAGCTGTGGCGTGTTGATGGGCGGGGTGTTGGGGCTGAGCGGCTTGACCGTCAGTATCCTGTTTATTCTGCCGATCCCGGCGGCATTCTTTGGTGCCTGGTATGCCGGGCGTGACGGTAAATCCTTCCACAGCCTGATGTGGCATTCGGTGATCAGTTGCCTGCTGGCGGGGCTGATGATGTGGATCCCTGGTTGGTTCGGGGTGATGAATATCTGGACGCTGATCGTGCCTGCGGCGTTGTTCTTCTTTGGTGCCGGGATGTTGTTCCCCTTGGCGACCACCGGTGCGATGGAGCCGTTCCCTTATCTGGCTGGGGCGGCGGGTGCCCTGGTGGGTGGCATGCAGAATATGGGGTCTGGTTTGGCGACCTGGCTGTCAGCCATGCTGCCGCAAACTGGGCAATTCAGCCTTGGGTTGCTGATGTTTGCCATGGCGTTGCTGATTTTGCTGTGCTGGTGGCCGCTATCGAGCCGCATGCAGCATCAGGGACATACCGCCTGAGAGAGAAGGGGGCGCGTGCTGCGCCCCTAGGTGTTAAAGCAGGAATTCGTGCAGCGCTGCGTCTTTGCGATCCAGATAGTGGGTCGAGCGGATGCGGCGGATAGTGCGCGATTTGCCCCGGATTAACAGGGTTTCGGTGGTGGCCATATTACCTTTGCGGCTGATGCCCTCCAGCAGATCGCCCTTGGTGATGCCGGTTGCGGCAAAGATCACGTTATCGTTGCGCGCCATTTCATCCAGCACCAACACCTTACCGGCTTCGATGCCCATTTCTTTACAGCGGACCAGCTCCTGCTCGCCAATACGGCGATTATCTTCGTTATCCCCTTTGACCTGATGACGTGCCAGCAGGCGGGCTTGCATATCGCCATCCAGCGCACGGATCACCGCCGCGGAGATCACGCCTTCCGGCGCGCCACCGATGCCGTACATCACATCCACTTCGCTTTCTGGCATGCAGGTCAGGATCGAGGCTGCGACATCACCGTCGGGAATAGCGAAAACCTTTACCCCGAGCTGCTGCATTTCTGCGATCACTGCATCGTGGCGCGGTTTAGCCAACGTGATCACCGTTAGCTCTGTCAGAGGTTTGCCAAGGCGAGCGGCGATGTTGTTCAGATTAGTGGCTAGCGGCAAGTTGAGATCGATCACCCCACGCGCCTGCGGGCCGACGACCAGTTTTTCCATGTACATATCAGGAGCGTGCAGGAAGGTGCCGCGATCGCCTACCGCCAGGACCGCCAGCGCATTGGATTGCCCCATTGCGGTCATGCGCGTACCTTCGA
>NZ_JBKJYW010000192.1:0-14494 GCF_046715635.1 Serratia sp. (in: enterobacteria) | reverse complement strand
ACTGAATGGGGATGGATTGATAATGAAAAGACTGTTATCCACGTTGGGCCTGAGTTTGGTAACCCTGGTTCCTTCTTTGGCACTGGCCGCTCCGGCGGTGGCAGACAAGGCGGACAACGCCTTTATGATGATTTGCACCGCGCTGGTGCTGTTTATGACCTTACCGGGCGTGGCGCTGTTTTACGGCGGCCTGCTGCGCTCGAAGAACGTCCTCTCCATGTTGACTCAGGTGACCGTCACCTTTGCCCTGGTGTGCGTGCTGTGGGTCATTTACGGCTACAGCCTGGCGTTCAGCGAAGGCAATGCCTTCTTCGGTGGTTTCCAGACGGTGATGCTAAAAGGGATCGGGATAGATAGCCTGACTGGCACCTTTAGCCAGATGATCCACGTCGCGTTCCAGTGCTCCTTTGCCTGTATTACCGTGGCGCTGGTGGTGGGCGGCTTTGCCGAACGCATCCGCTTCTCTGCGGTGGTGATTTTTGCGGCCATCTGGTTCACGATTTCCTACCTGCCGATTGCGCATATGGTTTGGGGCGGTGGTTTCCTGGCTGCTGACGGCGCGCTGGACTTTGCGGGCGGTACCGTGGTGCACATCAATGCGGCCAGCGCGGGTCTGGTGGGGGCTTATCTGTTGGGGAAACGTGCTGGCTATGGCAAAGAGGCCTTCAAGCCACACAACCTGCCGATGGTGTTTACCGGTGCCTCGATCCTGTATATCGGCTGGTTTGGCTTCAACGCCGGTTCGGCCAGTGCGGCTAACGGTATTGCGGCGCTGGCGTTCCTCAACACGGTGATTGCTACTGCCGGTGCGATCCTCTCCTGGACCTTCGCCGAGTGGGTAGTGCGCGGTAAACCTTCTCTGCTGGGAGCCTGTTCGGGCTGTATCGCCGGTCTGGTTGCGATTACGCCAGCGGCGGGTACCGTAGGTGTGGGTGGTGCGCTGATTATCGGATTGGTAGGCGGCGTGGCTGGCCTGTGGGGCGTGGTTACGCTGAAGAAATGGCTGAAAGTGGATGATACCTGCGATGTGTTTGGTGTGCATGGGGTGTGCGGTATCGTTGGCTGTCTGTTGACCGGCGTCTTTACTGCCTCATCACTGGGCGGAACGGGCTACGCCGCTGGCGTCACCATGGGGCATCAGGTGTGGATCCAGTTGTTGAGCGTAGTTGTGACGCTGGTGTGGTCAAGTGTGGCCGCGTTTATCGCCTTTAAGGTAGCCGGGGCCGTGGTGGGGCTACGCGTACCGGAAGAGCAGGAACGCGAAGGTCTGGATGTGAACAGCCACGGCGAGAATGCTTATAACCAGTAAAATACGCTGAATTAAACACAGAGGGGCGATGGAAACATCGCCCCTTTTTCATTTAAACATCACGCTTGCGGATCACGCCTTCTTGCACCGTCGTAGCCACCAGTACACCGTCGCGGGTGTAGAACTGGCCGCGCACAAAGCCACGTGCCCCGGAGGCTGAGGTACTTTCTACCGCATACAGCAGCCAGTCGTCCATGCGGAACGGGCGGTGGAACCACATGGAATGGTCAATGGTAGCCACCTGCATGCCCGGTTCGAGGAAACCGACGCCATGCGGCTGTAGCGCCGTCAGCAGGAAGTGGAAGTCAGAGGCGTAGCCAAGCAGATACTGATGGATCCGCAGGTCGTCCGGCATGGTGCCGTTGGCACGGAACCAGACGTGGCGATAAGGTTCTTCCACGCTGCCCTGTAACGGGTTGTGGAATTTCACCGGGCGCATTTCGATTGGCTTCGGGCCAATAAACTTGTCGCGCACTTTTTCTGGCAGCATATGCGCCAGCTTGTGTGCAATTTCTGACTCTGACATCAATCCTTCCGGCGGTGGGACATCCGGCATGGTGTTTTGATGTTCAAAACCCTGCTCGGGGCTTTGGAAAGAGGCCGTCATATAGAAAATGGGTTTGCCATTTTGAATGGCGCTGACGCGGCGTGCGCTGAAGCTATTGCCATCGCGCAGGGTTTCTACGTCATAAACAATCGGCTTACTGCTATCCCCTGGGCGCAGGAAATAGCTGTGGAAGGAGTGAACGATACGCTCCGCAGGAACGGTTTGCTTGGCGGCATACAGCGCCTGGCCGACCACCTGACCGCCAAAGACCTGGCGTAATCCCAGATCTTCGCTTTGGCCACGAAATAAACCTTCTTCAATTTTTTCCAAATCCAGCAGTTCGAGGAGGTTGTGCAGTGCCTGGCTCATAAAGTGGCGATCCTTTTAGTCATCATGTTGCGCAGTGTGCTGAATATGATGGCAGGACGTCAATATATTGCGTTATTTCTGCGGGGGAAGCTGCCGCAGCCAAGGGGGAGTTATCCGATCTTAGGGGTATTTAGGCTAAGTCTGATAGGCGGTTGCTAGTATTTTGTGCTAGGTTTAATGAGTGTAGTGGTTTAAGCCACCAACATGTGACTAATAATAAAGGAGAGCGACCCATGAAACTCTGGCAAATGGTAGGGGGAGCAGCCGCATTGACGATCACACTGGCAGGCTGTGCCCACAAAAATGCGGATGTGCCAACGCAGACGGCTAACGCTGCGGCCTCGCAAACGCAGATCCAAGGCCCGACGGTGCAAGGCTCAGTCAATATTCGCCAGCGTATCGCGCTGCCACCGGATGCGGTATTGACCGTGACCTTGTCCGATGCTTCACTTGCTGATGCTCCTTCGCGAGTGATTTCACAGCGTGCGATGCGTACCGAAGGTCTGCAGAGCCCGTTCCGCTTTACTCTGCCGTACAACCCAGCGGACATTCAGCCTAATGCGCGTATCATCCTGAGCGCGGCAATTACGGTGAATGGCCAGCTGATGTTCATCACTGACACCATTCAGGAAGTGATCAACCGTAACGGGACTCAGGCCGATCTGCTGTTGGTTCCGGTACAAAACGTTCCGCTTCAGGCCGCAACGACGCCTGCTCCGTAAGCAGCAATGGCGGCATCTAACAGCCTTTGTGCCTTTGGCCAAAGGCTGTTTTCTTACCAGTGCCAGCCATACAGTTCAAAATCAACCGTGCTCTGCGGGCCGAAAATAACTCCCTCTGCCAGCAACGCCTGCCGTTGGCGCTGAAAATCTTCGCCTTGCTGCGAGATCTGCCCGTGGCGGTTAATGACCCGGTGCCAGGGCAGGGTGCTGCCCTCTGGCAAACGCCGTAATACGCCGCCAACCTGACGTGCCGCACGGGGTGAACCTGCCAGCCGCGCAACTTCTCCGTAGGTGGTGACCTTGCCAGGAGGAATGGCAGCCACGATATGGAATACGCGCTGGCTGAAGGTAGCGTCTTCTGGTTGCATGGTTGTTTATCCTGTGTGATGTGTGGAAACGCCGCATGGGCAAAACGGGCGCAATGTGGCGTCCCTACCCATTGAGCAATATCTCCACTGGGTCATCAATATTAACCAGTGTGCCACAGGCGAGATGGGTAAGAAAACAGCGGTTGCTCCCGGCTGGCTTGCTATTTGCTTAGCCATCACCGATAATGCCCACCGCTTCGCAATTCAAGAAGCCGTCAATGGGGGCCCTGTTGGTTCTCCCGCAACACTAACTGGTGAACTCGGTCAGATCCGGAAGGAAGCAGCCGTAGCGAGTGACGTGTGTGCCGGGATGTAGCTGGCAGGGTCCCCACCAATTTCTAGTTCCCCCCCTAAAAAGCACCGACAAGCCGCCGATGCCTTACCTATATGAGGCTTATGCCGGGGTTTCCCAGCAGGCAACCAACGGATCGACGATCTGGCGCGTTGTGCCGTCTGTCAGGCCCAGATCCGTCAGATGCGGTCCGGCATTACATGCCAGGCAGGTGCCTTCAATCGCTTTGAACACTCGATAGGGCGGTTCCCAGTCTGCAACCTTGGCACTCAGATCGCGCAGGTTTTTAAACTGCTGCGCCAGCTGTGCGGCGGGGAGATCGGAAAGCATACCGGCGATCGGCATAGCCACCTGCGCCAAGATTTCACCGTTCTGGCTAAGGGCCATGCCGCCGCCGGTGGCGATCAGCGCGTTGGCGGCCAGCGCCATGTCATGAGGATCGCGGCCCAGCACTACCAGGTTATGCGAATCATGAGAGTAGCTGGTGGCAATCGCCCCCCGTAATTCACCCCAACCTTCCAGTAATGCCAACTGAGGCTTGGCCGGGTGCCGGGCGTGGCGATGCTGTACCCAGATCAGACTGAACCCCGGCGGGAGCTGTACCTTGCCGTCGCGGACTTCTACCGTGGTTTCATTCCATTGGGTGAAACGTGCACCTTTGATATGGCGCAACGTGGCCTGGCCATGATGAATGGTAGCCACCCGCATGATGAAATCATCTGCGGTCAATGGCGCTAGGTGGAGTGTGTCACGCGGTGCGGATACGCCTGGCGTGGCTTGCACTGGAGCCAGCATTTTGCCCTGTTCTGCCAGACACTGGCCAGCAACGTAAACACGCTGGGCCTGGAGGTGCTCCAGAGAGTCAAAGACGACCAGATCGGCGATCCTTCCTGCGGCAATCAGGCCCAGATCGTTACGTTGCAAGCGAATGGCGGCGTTGAGCGTTGCCATCCGTAGCGCATCGGTAGCCGGTAATCCGTGTTCAATCAGCAGATTGAGCAGGGCGATAATGCCGCCTTTCTCCAGCAGCATATCGGGTGGTACATCATCGGTACAGAGGGTGATTTGGGAGGAGAAATGTGGCAATGATTTTAATGCCGCAACAATTTCAGGTAATAGATAAGGATGAGAACCTCGGATCTCCAGCGTCAGCCCGGCGCGTAATTTTTCCAGGGCATCGGCGGCGGAGGTCAGTTCATGATCGGAGGTCACGCCTGCGGCCAGATAGGCTTGCAGCTGCGGGCCGCTCAAGCCCCGCGCATGGCCTTCAATCAATTTGCCGCTGTTAAGCCCGGCGTTAAGGATCTCCTGCATCCGTTCGCTGCCGTGCAATACGCCGTGCATATCCATCACTTCCGCCACGCCGCCCACTTCGGGCCACGCTAACATGGTATCCATCTCGTTGCCGCCAAAGTCGGCACCGGACATTTCCAGCCCCGGAGTCGAAGGAACGCTGGAGGGCGCCGCGCAGATCACCCGCAGAGGCAGGTTGCGGCTGGCATCCACCGCGTAGCGCACTCCCGCAACGCCAAGCACGTTCGCCAATTCATGAGGATCCCAGAAGATGGTGATGGTGCCCTGTGCGACAACGATCTCGGCATAGCGTTCTGGCAGCAGGTGGGAACTCTCAACGTGCACATGGGTATCGATCAGACCAGGGCTGAGGTAGGCTCCTGCCAGGTCTTGTGTTCGATGTGCCGTTGGCAAGGAGCCACAAGGATGAACACTGGCGATCAACGGGCCAACAATACCAATATCAACCAGGCGGATTTCCCCGGTGACCATGTCGATCAGGTTGGCATTGGTCAGCAAGAGATCAAACGGCGTATTGCCCAGCGCAGCCTGTACGGCACGTTGGCGTTCACCGTTACTGACAGAAAAGGTGGTCATGAAAATCCCCGGAATAAGAGTAAGGGAGTTACTGTAGGCGGGGGCGTAAGCTTTGCACAGATGATTTAATTTATTGTGTGATAAGAAACGTTTATGCTGTAGCAAACGTTTACCTATTATCCTGGCAGGTTAGGCTATGTCCGAGCCATGGCGACGGTTACCCGCGCTTTCCCTCAAGCAAATTCAGTATTTTGTGACTCTGGCGCAGCTACGGCATTTCACCGATACCGCCAGCCGTCTGGCGATCAGCCAGCCTGCGTTAAGCAGTGCGCTGCGGCAAACTGAAACCGTGCTTGGCGGGAAGTTAGTCAATCGAACGGCCTCTGCGGTGACCCTGACGGAACTTGGCACGGCGATCTTGCCACATGCGCAGCGGCTACTGAATGTGGCTCACGCTACCTTTGATGATATGCAGCGCGTCATGTTGGCCGGTGGAGATGGTACGTTACGTATCGGTTTGGTTCCCTCGGTGAGCAACCTGTTATTTCCCGCTGTGCCGCGACTGCTGGCGCAACATTTCCCGCGTTTACGCATAGAATTCCACGATCAAACCAATGATTCCCTGCTGCTACAGTTGGAGAATGGGCAGATAGATTTCGGTATTGGGGCTTTGGACAGCTCGGTACCAGATCGGCTTGAGATCTATCCGTTGCAGGAAGATCCGTTTGTAGCGGTGATGCGCCGGGACGATCCCTTGGCGGATCCACACCATCTACCTTGGCGGCAATTGGCTAACAGGGATATTGCGGTATTTTCGAAAGGGAATAGCAGTCGATTGGTATCGGCACTGGCAGAAAGCCATCGTCTGAACTTAACGGCGCGTTATCAGGTCGATTTTCTGGAAACGCTGTATGGTTTAGTGCGGTCACAATTAGCGGTAGCTATTTTACCGCAGCTTTATACGACGCATTTAAATGATGAAGAATTAACCGTTATTCAATTACAACAGCCATTACTTAGCCGCACTGTGGCACTTATGCGCAGCGCAAAACAAAATCACTCACCTTTAATTGAAAACTGGTTTCAGTTGCTACTGCACGATTTCAAGCTCAGAGGCAAGCAAACGTGAATTTTTAAGATAATGCTTAATCTGAGCTGCCATTGAAGCCGATAATATTATCGGCTCAACGCAAGGCTACTTTGATTATCTTACAAATTTCCAAACGGCGACCGGGATTTTATCGTACAGCTTGTTCATAGTCAGTTCGGCCAGGCGATGATCGGCAGCGGAGTAGAACAGCTCTAGCTCATCGTCAGAGAGTTCGTACTTATTTTTCTCGATCACGCGCTCAAGGGTTTCAATCGTGGTGCATTTACGCAAACGCATCAGATAGTCAATTTTTGTCATGATAACCTTTAGTCTTATTAACCATAAAATTATTTGAGGATAATTATCCCCTAAGTTTTCATCGTGGTACAGACGCCCTCTCCTGAGAACAATCTGAATGTGCGTGCCTTGGTTTTTTGCCAGCGACGCAAATCGGAGTCATTAATACCGTAGCTGCTAAACAGGGTGTAGGTATCGTCGAGGTACTCTTCGACCAGTTCCGATAAATCACTTTCGTCCATGTATTTAATTTTAAAACTCATTACAAACGAAGCAATATGTTCGATCAGCTCATTAAGCTGCAGATTGACGGCGGACGTTGGATCGTTCACCCAGCCGTGATGGCTGTCACCCAAGGTAGCGATGCCTTCGTCGTACAAATTTTCACACAAGAATTTGAGTTGAGCAATATCGTGCCTTTTAGGCGAATACTCATCCATATCATCCCCCGTCAGTCTTAATTTCGGTGTTGATAACACTCTGTGAGTACATTGACTTAACATCATATGCTGTAAAGCTTAGCTCAGGCTTAATAAACTTTCTGCATAATTAATATAAATCATTTTTTGCCATCTAGCTTGTTACTATTACCGAAACTTACAATTCGTCAGCGGTTGATGGACGCGAGTTGTCGATAACCTCAAACATCAAACCCTTTTCCGTCACGGTAAAAGTGACAGAATCATTTATGTATTCGTCACCACTGATATCCAGACATGCGTTGAAAATCGACCACTGATAGCGGTAACTCATTGAATACTCACTATTACTGATGTGGTTAATCTCAATGATTTCTAATGAACCTTCCACATAGCGTGCATTCTCGGAGTAAAAGCTTAGCCCGCTGGTGAGTGCCGGTGCCAAATCAGATAATTGATTACCGACCACTTTCCTTAATTGTTTTACAGAAAGTGTGCCTACTTCGGAACAATGGCTTAGCGTCACTAGCATTTGGATATCTGGTTGTATCACATTCTATGCCTCTATCTTACTCCTTTTCCAGCCTCGGTGGGCAAACTTTTCGCTGAATAACGCTTTTTTACCCAGCTTTGAGATTTTTACCGTTCGATAGTTCTGCCGTTCACCCAGTTGCATCGGCTCGATAGTTGGGAAATGTTACGTTCCTTTGCATTATTCACGCTAGGCTGGCTTGAGATCTTTCACCTTATGTGATGTTATAATATCACATTTACCCGTGCTGTTTTGGTGATAACCATGCTGTCTTTCCTCCCCGTTACCCTGT
This sequence comes from Serratia sp. (in: enterobacteria), assembly GCF_046715635.1. Classification (GTDB taxonomy): domain Bacteria; phylum Pseudomonadota; class Gammaproteobacteria; order Enterobacterales; family Enterobacteriaceae; genus Chania. The sequence goes on along the minus strand of NZ_JBKJYW010000192.1, from coordinate 6,427 downwards.
TTACTTCAGCCGCGGTTTTGCGTTGCGGCGCCGTTACCGTATTGCTGATCCTGCTTTGGTTAGCCATTGCGTGGGCGGTAGCGCTGCCATGATGACGCTGCAAAATGCCCGTGTGGGTTATGACCACACCCCTTTGTTTCCACCGTTATGTGGTCGTTTTTCCGCAGGTTCATTAACGGCAGTGATCGGCGTTAACGGTGCCGGTAAATCTACGTTGTTAAAGTCGTTGGCCGGGTTGCACCCGCTGCTAGGCGGCAAGTTGAGTTTTACGGGCGTAAAGGCTCCGGCGATGGCCTATTTGCCACAGCTGGTTGAGTTGGATCGTCAATTTCCTATTCTGGTTCAGGATCTGGTCGCCATGGGCTGCTGGCCGCAAAGCGGCCTGTTTGGTGGTGTGAATAAGCGCTCCATGCAGCAAATTGCCGGCGCGTTAGACACCGTAGGTATGAGTTCAATGGCGTGTGAGGTGGTAGGGGAGCTATCCGGTGGGCAGCTGCAACGCGTGCTATTTGCCCGTTTGCTGGTACAGCTTGCGCCACTGATTTTACTGGATGAGCCCTTCACTGGCATCGATGCGGCAACCACTCAGCTGTTGCTGCGGGTCATTGGGCAGTTACACCGGCAGGGAAGGACGGTGATTGCTGTATTGCACGATATGTCTACCGTCGCTAACCATTTCCCAGAAGCGTTGTTGCTTACCCCCGAACGCTGCTATTGGGATAACGCCGAGCGGGTGTTAGTGCATTATTCGACGGCGGCTAATCAGAGGGGGGCCATGTAATGACGCTACTCCATCTGTTGCTCGATCCTTTTGTCTCTTTCGGTTTTATGCGCCGGGCATTGGTAGCCTGCCTGGCAATATCTTTGAGCGCTGCACCACTGGGGGTGTTTTTATTGCTGCGCCGGATGAGCCTGGTGGGCGATGCGCTTTCTCATGCGGTATTACCTGGTGCAGCAATCGGCTATCTGATTTCTGGCATGTCGCTGGTAGCAATGGGCGTAGGAGGATTTATTGCCGGGTTGGCCGTAGCCATGCTGTCCGGGCTGGTGAGCCGAAAAACCCCGTTAAAAGAGGACGCCAGCTTTGCGGGTTTCTATCTGGGGTCGCTGGCGTTGGGCGTTACGCTGGTCTCTTTGCGCGGATCAAGTGTTGATCTACTGCACGTACTGTTTGGCTCGATCCTGGCGGTCGATACGCAGGCGATTGTTATGGTTGGTATTATCGCCAGTATTTCACTGATGATACTGGCGGTACTGTATCGCGCTCTGGTCATTGAATCCTTTGACAGCACTTTTTTACACGTCAGTGCACCAGGTTGGCTGGCGTGGATCCACGGGCTTTTGCTCGCCTTGGTGGTGATCAACCTGGTGGCCGGTTTTCAAATCCTTGGCACCTTGATGTCGGTGGGGCTGATGATGTTACCGGCAACCTGCGCCCGGTTCTGGGCGCGAGATTTGCCGCAAACATTGGCCGTAGCGATGGGGCTTGGGCTGCTCGCCAGTCTGGTTGGTCTGGAGTGGTCCTACTACGCTTCATTGCCCGCAGGCCCGGCGATTGTCCTCAGCGCCAGCGCGATGTTTTTAATGTCGATTTTGTTTGGGACGCGTGGCGGGATGTTGCGCCGTGCGCGTCATTGAGAAGTGCTATCTGCAAGGAGAAAACATGAAATCTTTACCCATAACGCTGGTGGCAGCTGCTCTGCTCGCCAGCCCGTTAGTGCAGGCTAAAACCGTTGAGGCCGTGGCCAGCTTTTCTATTCTTGGCGATATCGTTAAACAGGTGGGGGGCGAACATGTGAAGGTCAGCACGCTAGTTGGCCCGGATGGCGATCCGCACAGTTTTGAGCCATCGCCGCAAGACAGCAAGCAATTGGCCCAGGCCGACGTGGTGTTTGTCAGCGGGTTGGGGCTTGAAGGTTGGATCGATCGGTTGGTGAAGGCTTCTGGTTATCAAGGGAGGGTGATCACCGCATCCGATGGGATCGAGTCGCGCAGCATGGAAGAAGAGGGCAAACAGGTCACCGATCCACACGCCTGGAACAGCATGAACAATGGCGTACATTACGCGACCAGCGTGATGAATGCGCTGATTGCTGCGGATCCTGAAGACGCCGCCTATTTCCGCCAACGTGGCGGTGAATATATTCAACAGCTTGAGCAACTCGATGGTTGGGCCAAAGCACAGTTCGCGGCGGTGCCACAGCAAAAGCGCAAGGTGCTGACCAGCCATGACGCTTTCGGTTATTTTGGCCAAGAGTACGGCGTCACCTTCCTTGCCCCGGTCGGTTTTTCTACCGAGGCGGAGGCCAGCGCCAGCGATGTCGCCGGGCTAATCAAGCAGATCAGACAGGAAAAGGTCCATACCTACTTTATTGAGAACCAAACGGATCCGCGCTTGGTGCAGCAGATCGCGGCGGCAACGGGGGCGAAAGCGGGAGGCGAGTTGTATCCTGAGGCACTATCCAAGCCGCAAGGCCCGGGGGCCAGCTATGTTCAGGCGTTCAAACACAATGTCGAGACCATTGTTGGCAGCATGAAGTAGGTTTTATCCCCACCGCGTGCGGTGGGTTTTTCTCTTTGCCGTGGCAATAAAAAAGCCCCGTTGAGCAGCAACGGGGCTTTGGCTACCAATGATACTTTGGCTTAACGTTTCTTCTTACGTCCCTGTACCGCTTTATAACGCGGGTTGGACTTACAAATCACAAAGACGCGGCCATGACGGCGCACAACTTTGCAATCCGGATGGCGACCCTTCGCCGAACGCAGCGAACTCAATACTTGCATCATCAACCCCGATTATTTTCTGCTGTTAACCAAATGGCCAAACCGCTGCTGGAAACGCGCGGTACTGCCTTCTTTTGAGAACTCTTTCTGCTTGCCGGTGTAGTACGGATGCGAAGCGGAAGAGACATCTACGGTGACATAAGGCCAGCGTTGACCCCCAAGCTCGATAGTGCGATCGGTTTTGATGGTCGACCCCACCTTGAAGAAGGTATCGGCGCTGAGATCGTGAAATACCACGGTACGGTAGTCTGGATGGATGCCTGTTTTCATGATGCTCTCGATTGTTATGTTATAATATAACAATTATTATGCACCTCTCTGGGATCGGGATCAACCCCCAAAATAGCGTTAATCAGCGTTGGGCTTATTGGCTAGATAGCAGGCATAAAAAAGGCCGCTTGCGCGGCCTTGGTTGTCAGCAGGAAAGCATCAGTGATGCTTAACCGGTGGGGTGTGTTCCAGATCTTCAGTCTTTTTGCTGAAGCGGCGGCGAACCACCACGAAGAACACCGGTACAAAGAAGATGGCCAAGACGGTCGCTGTCACCATCCCGCCCATTACGCCGGTACCTACTGCGTTCTGAGCGCCGGAGCCTGCGCCGCTGCTGATAACCAGCGGCATAACCCCGAGGATAAAGGCCAGTGATGTCATCAGGATTGGACGCAGACGCATACGCACGGCTTCCAAGGTTGATTCAATCAGCCCTTTACCTTCTTTATCCATCAGGTCCTTGGCGAATTCCACGATCAATATCGCGTTCTTCGCCGACAACCCAATGGTTGTCAACAGGCCCACCTGGAAGTAAACGTCGTTTTCCAGCCCGCGCATGGTCGCGGCCAACAGGGCACCGATGACCCCCAGTGGCACAACCAACATAACGGAGAACGGAATCGACCAGCTCTCATAGAGAGCAGCCAGACACAGGAACACCACGATCAGTGAGATGGCATACAGTGACGGAGCCTGGTTACCGGACAGGCGTTCCTGATAGGACATGCCGGTCCAGTCATAGCCCACGCCGTTTGGCAGTTTCGCCGCCAGTTGTTCCATCAAGTCCATCGCTTCACCGGTACTCTTACCCGGTGCTGCCTGGCCGAGGATTTCCATCGATGGCAGGCCGTTGTAACGTTCCAGACGCGGTGAACCAAATTCCCATTTCGCCGTAGCGAAGGAGGAGAACGGTACCATCTGCCCGGTGCTGCCACGAACAAACCAGTTATTAATATCTTCCGGCAGCATACGGAACGGGGCTTCAGCCTGTACGTAAACCTTCTTCACACGACCACGGTCGATAAAGTCGTTCACATAGGAGCCGCCCAGCGCGGTGCCGATGGTGGTATTAATATCGCTCAGGGATACACCCAGCGTCTGTGCTTTCTCCTGATCGATGATCAGTTTGAACTGAGGTGTGTCCTCCAGACCGTTCGGGCGCATGCCGACCAGCAAATCAGAATGCTCTGCTGCCATGCCCAACAGCTGGTTACGTGCTGCTGTCAGTTTTTCGTGACCCAGGTTAGCCTGATCGATCAGCTGGAAGTCAAAGCCGGTCGCAGTACCCAGTTCCACAATCGCTGGCAGGTTAAAGGCGAATACCAAACCGTCTTTAATCTGCGAGAAAGCCCCCATAGCACGCCCTGCAATGGCCGGTACCTTGTTCTCTTCACCTTTACGTTCAGACCAGTCTTTCAGGCTGACAAACGCCAAACCGGTGTTCTGGCCCTGGCCGCTGAAGCCGAAGCCATTAACGGTAAACACCGAGTTAATGTTGTCGCCTTCTTTCTCGTGGTAGTAGCGGTTAACTTCGTCCAGGACTTTCTGGGTGCGTTCCTGAGTGGCACCCGCTGGCATTTGTACCATGGTCAACAGGATACCCTGGTCTTCGTCCGGCAGGAATGAGGAAGGTAAGCGCATGAACAGTACCGCCATACCAACCACGATCAGCAGGTAGATCACCAGATAACGACCGGTGCTACGCAGAATGTTCGCTACGCTGTCGGTATAGTGGTGGGTGCTCTTGTCAAACAGGCGGTTGAACCAGCCGAAGAAGCCGGTCTTGATGCCGTGATCGCCTTTCGGGATCGGTTTGAGCATGGTGGCACATAGCGCAGGCGTCAGGATCAACGCCACCAAGACGGACAACACCATGGCGGAAACGATGGTAATTGAGAACTGGCGATAGATTGCCCCGGTTGACCCACCGAAGAAGGCCATTGGGATAAATACCGCTGACAGCACCATGGCGATACCCACCAATGCGCCCTGGATCTGTTCCATCGATTTCTTGGTGGCTTCTTTTGGCGGCAGGCCTTCTTCGGCCATGACACGCTCAACGTTTTCTACCACCACGATGGCGTCATCCACCAGTAGGCCTATCGCCAGCACCATGCCGAACATCGTCAGGGTGTTGATCGAGAAGCCAAACACAGCCAGGATGGCGAACGTCCCCAGCAATACCACTGGCACGGCGATCGTTGGGATCAGCGTAGCGCGGAAGTTCTGCAGGAACAGATACATCACCAGGAATACCAGGATGATCGCTTCGATCAGGGTTTTTACCACTTCGTTAATGGAAATCTTAACGAATGGTGTGGTGTCATAAGGGTAAACAACTTTCAGACTTGCAGGGAAGAACGGTTCCAGTTTGGCCAGTTCTGCCTTGACTTCTGAAGCCGTATTCAGGGCGTTGGCACCGGTTGCCAGTTTGATACCGATACCGGCCGCAGGCTTACCGTTATAACGAGCAATGACGTTGTAGCTCTCACCACCCAGTTCAACCCTGGCCACATCTCTCAGGCGTACCTGCGAACCGTCCGGGTTGACTTTCAGCTGGATCTTGCTGAATTCTTCCGGCGAGGTCAGACGGGTTTGCGCGATGATCGAGGCGTTCAACTGCTGGCCTTTCACCGGTGGAGTCCCGCCGAGCTGGCCTGCAGCAACCTGGTTGTTCTGAACTTTGATCGCAGCGATAACATCGCCCGGGGTCAGTTGATAGTTGTTCAGTTTGTTGGGATCGAGCCAGATACGCATCGCGTACTGGGAACCAAACAGCTGCACGTCACCCACACCAGAGGTACGGCTGATAGGGTCCTTGATGTTGGAACCTACGTAGTCCGCGATATCTTCCTGCGTCATACTGCCGTCTTCGGAAATAAAGCCCGCTACCATCAGGAAGCTGCTGCTTGATTTCTCAACGCTGACGCCTTGTTGCTGTACTTCCTGTGGCAGCAGCGGCATTGCCAACTGCAGCTTGTTCTGTACCTGTACCTGAGCAATATCAGGGTCAGTACCAGAGTTGAAGGTCAACGTAATCTGGACGTTACCGGACGAGTCGCTGTTGGAGGACATATACAGCAGGTTATCGATACCGTTCATATTCTGTTCGATAACCTGCGTCACGGTATCCTGCACCGTTTTGGCGTCAGCGCCCGGGTAGTTGGCGGAGATCGTGACTGCTGGTGGCGCAATGGTAGGATATTGCGCAATAGGCAGCTTCATGATCGACAAGATGCCCGCCAACATGATGATGATGGCGATTACCCATGCAAATATGGGGCGATCTATAAAGAACTTAGCCATGTATTACCGGCTCCTTTTTATGACTTCTTCTCGGGTTCAGACGCAGTCTGCGGCTTGCTGCTATCAG
>NZ_JBKJYW010000191.1:0-6855 GCF_046715635.1 Serratia sp. (in: enterobacteria) | reverse complement strand
TGAACTGAACCCAAGAAGTTGGACGGTTTAAAATTAAGCAACTATCAAGGCCTGCATTCTGTACTCCACAGGGCTCAGGCCTTTGAGCTTCTGCTTGATGCGGCGGTTATTGTAGTAATCTATGTACTTTTCTATCTCTTCAGACAGGTGTTCCACATTCTCAAAGCGTTGTAAATAATACAGTTCAGCTTTTAGATGGCCAAAGAAGTTTTCCATTACCGCATTATCCAGGCAGTTACCCTTGCGAGACATGCTTTGTTCTATCCCGTTTTCCTGCAACTGATGCTGGTAAACCGCCATCTGATAGTGCCAACCTTGGTCACTGTGCAACAGCGGCTTTTCTTTCGTTTTTAGCGTACTGAGCGCCTTATCCAGCATCGTTTTCACCAGGCTGAAGAGCGGCTTACGGGACATCTCATAGGCGATAATTTCACCGTTAAACAAGTCAAGTACCGGCGATAAATACAGTTTTTCATCCGCGACCCGGAACTCCGTGATATCGGTCACCCACTTTTGGTTAGGCCCCTGCGCGGTAAAGTCGCGCTGCAGGGTATTCGGGGCAACTGTACCGACATATCCCTTGTACGAACGGTACTTTTTACGGCGAACGGGCGATTTCAATTGCAGTTCAACCATCAGTTTTTGCACGGTTTTATGATTTAATATGGCCCCCATTTTTCGAAGAGCACTGGTCACCCGGCGATAGCCGTAACGACCTTTATGCTCATTAAAAACAGCCATTATTTGCTGTTTGATTTCACCATACTTATCCGGTGCTTGATGGCTTTTACAACAATAGTAATACGTACTGCGCGGCAGTTTTCCGGCCCACAGCAAAACATCCAAACGGTGTTCTAACCTCAATGCTGTGATTATTTTTGCCCTTTCCGACGAGTCTGGGCATCTTTCTGTTGCATCAAGGCTCTCAACTTTTTTATGTAATCATTTTGTGCGCGTAAAAACTCGATTTCCTCCCGCATCTCTTCGGGTGTCAACTCATCAGGCGATTTATCGGCATGAGGGGTTTTGGGATGCTGACGCATTTGGCGGCTACGCTTGTTCAGGTTAAGGGCTTCGGCCCCATTCTCCCGATAGAGTTTAATCCAACGCTCCACAGTAAGGTAACAGGGAATATCGAATTTGGCGGCGACCGTCGCTGAAGAGAGTGGATTTGAAAGCGCGAATTCAACGACAGAGAGCCTGAAGTCAGGCGTGTAATGTGGCTTGCGTCCTACCCGCAGCCCCTGTTCCCCATGATGCTGATAAGCGGCAATCCATCTGCGTAGTTGAACATGGGCAATAGAAAACGTCTTAGCGGTCTGTTTTTGACTGCCGAGTCCGGCAAGATAGTGCCGGACCGCGTCAAGTTTGAACTGAAGTGAATACTTCATCAGAACTACACCTCCAAATGTCAGATGTTTGTCCAACATTTGGGGTTCAGTTCACATTGCGGCGCCCCTACGGCCGAACATGTGAATTCAGTAGTCAGCCATTGCAAGAACCTCTCTCCTAACACGGAGAGAGGAAAATCCATTAAAAGCGATCGATCTGCACAATCTCATCCACCGGCAGTTTGCCAATACGCGGGTAAGGCTGGCCGATACCCTTGCCAATCGCCACCATCAGCGCGATCTGATAATGATCGGGCTTATTGATGATCTTGCCTACGGCGTCAAAATCAAAACCATCCATTGGGCAAGAGTCATAACCTTGAGCCTTGGCTGCCAGCATCAAAGTCTGAGCAAACAGGCCGCTGCTGCGCATCACTTCATCACGCTGCACCTGAGCCTTACCACGGTAATATTGGTCGACAGCGGGCAGCATAAACTGTTGCACCGGCTCCGCCGCTTCACGCCAGACGTTTTTCACCTGGGATTCCCAGCTGGAGAGATCGCCACACAGTACGACCAGCATAGAGGCATCGGTCACCTGCGCCTGGCCCCAGGCCACTTCGCGGATATGTTCACGCTGGGTACGATCTTCGATTAGCAACGGACGCCAATGTTGCAGGTTGAAAGCACTAGGCGTGTTTTGCAGAGCAATATTGAGCAGCGCCTTCTTCTCATCCAGCGTCATTACATGCTGGGTATCGAACTGTTTGGTCGCGCGGCGTTGTTGGATGGCGTCAAGTGTGTGCATTACTTCATGTCCTTTGATTAAGTTAACCCGCTTATTGTCACTTTTTCACGGTCTCTGTCCACCGGGATTTGTGAGCCACTCGGCTCAGGCGTCCCCCGCCACCCTTCGGGTAAATAACAACGTCTATTTTCCGCGTTGTAACCGGTACCAATCAGGCACAGATAATACCGTCAATAACATATATTTTTATAATAAAGTAACGAGCTGATATTTTAATTCTGAATAACTGAAATTGCTATAAATGCGTTTTTATAGACAATGCCGGTTATTTATAGTTAATCTGTATTACTGATGATTGATGACAAGGGAGGTGTAGTATGGGAAAAGAATCAAGGACGCTATTCGGTCATAAAACTCCGGCAATGGAGCAACTAGTCGAACAGTTAGAGCAGGCTTTACGTGATAGCCCTTTAGGGCCTGAAGAAAAACTGGCATTACTGATGCGAATTTGCATTTTATTATTCAGAGCAAATAAGACGGATAGCGCTGAGATGAAGGTATCCGATGGCCGCATGCTCAAACTTACTCTGGAAAAATTACCCACAGATGCACATTAATGCATGATGAATGGAGGCACAGGTATGACCAAGACCAGCAATAATGCCATTGATGACCAGAATGCGTTGGTGGCTGAATTGGATCGACAACTTAATGAAAGCATTAACAATAGCCAACTGGAGGCGGTAGAAGCCTTATCGGTGGTGATGGAACGCTTTTTTTCATTATATGATGAAGATGTCGGCCACGTTGCCGAGGCGAAATTTGTGGATTCCAGCGGCGATCACTTTCGCTTTACGCTGCAACTTACCGTACCCTCAGCGCCGCAACAACGGCACTAATAGTGAGCCATAACCTATTTTTAATGTCGCTATAGACAACATAAGGAAGCGATATGTCTAATTTGATTTACGCAAGTATCAATGGCAAAAGACAAGGCCTAATCTCTGCCGGATGCTCATCGCTGGACTCTATTGGCAATCGGTGTCAGACCGGTCATGAAAATCAGGTGCAGGTATTAGGCTTGAATCATAGCATCAGCCGTGAACAGAACGTCTCACACCACCCGGTGCATTTTATTAAGCCAATCGATAAGTCATCTCCGTTATTAGGTGTAGCAATTACGGAAAACGAACCGATAGACATCATTTTTTACTTTTACCGCGTTAATCCCGCTGGCCAGTTAGAACTTTACTACGAAGTAAAACTGACCGACGCCACCCTGGTCGATATCACCTGTATCTACCCCCACTCCATCGATGACGGTGATAAAATGCCGTATGAAAAGGTGCAGGTAAAGTATAAGTCCATTAGCTGGAGCCATAAGAGCGCAGGCACTTCGGGTTATAGCATCTGGGATGACAGGGTTTACTGATGTTCATGACCAGATACCCTTATTAAGAGTGTCTGGTATTTTTTAGCACAGCTTCATATCCCTTACATATTCAGTCGGCGCATTCCAGGATTTGCTGGGACAGGTTTTATAACCATTCTCTTTGAGGCTGTAACTCACATAAAATGAAAAAAACAAACTAATCACCGCCCCAATCATAGCCAAAACAACCAATGAATTAGCCAGCTTACTATTCACCCTTATAGGTTTGTTTTTGATAGAAACATAAAATATCATATATGAAAAATAAAATATTAAAGGAGCAAAGAATATCATCACGCCAACTTTCCAGGAAAACTCTACAATGTCACTTAACCTAAAAAAGGCCAAATAACCACTTAAAGAAAACCAGCAAGCACCGCACGCGAGGCATAACAGAAGGACTGCAAAAGCTCCATAAAATGGTCTGGTTACGTCATCCACGACTGAGTCTCCCCCAAGTGTTAAAGAATTGATCTGCATGATGCGGTGAATTATGTACTTTAACCGTTTTCAAGTTTTTAATTATTGTCTCACTTATTTTAAACTTCTTATCCGCCCAGTATAATGTATATGCAGTAGCCAATCCCAACACAAATATAAGTCCAGAAATAAATAAAACACTACCTCCAACGATCATAGCACCAGTAGCTACCGTTTTTGCCCCCCAGGCAATCCCTACAGATACCGCCAGCTTAGCCATATCCATGGTGAGATTCACAAAGAAATCGGTTAAACCATATTCATCCTTTAGCAACAACTCAACGGCGCGATAGGCTCCTGAAAACACGATACAGAATCGTGCACCGTTAATAATGCCAGTTTCAATGCCTCTGGTCCCGATGCCCATATCTAATATTCTATGGTTATCAATCAGGTAGCGGGTAGCATCTAAATACCTTCTGATGCCTGGGTATCCCGACAACCGGATGTAACGATTGCCATTTCGCCCGACGTATTCGGTTGCTGTGATGCCAAACCCTCTCATCTCCATCGCGATCCGGCCCACGGCCAATGCCTCGACGATATTGCCAGCAAAAGACGACATCGGGTCGGTGCAGGAAAACATCGCGTCCTTCCACGACTGGTTGGTATTGGGATCACATAAGGTTTTTAAGAAATACTGCGCCTCCTCTACCGTGAGCAAGGCATACATATTCTCATCTTTCATTTCATTGAGCTGAGCATGCAGCTTTTGATAGTTGATGTCCGCATGCTGCCGCTTAAAATCCAGGTGGTCTTGCAAGCGGTAGTCATCTTCTACAAAAGTTTGTGAAACCGGATCGTATCTCATAAGCCTTCAGTCCCTCGATTTAGCCTAAGCAAAAACAGTATATAAGTTTGCAAGTCGCAATCCCATAAATATCTCTCATCAATGCGATGGTCGTCGGATTTTTTACAGGGTGGCGGAAATTATGCCACATGCAGTAATTAGCTGATTACGTAACGGGAAAAAGTAATTGCAGCCAATCCCACCGCCCTCTTTTACATTCACAAAATCAATGCATGGTGCGCCTTTTGGCTAACAATATCGCTCAAGGCTGGCATTTTAATTTGTTTACTATTATTGATAAGATTTTTTCTCACATAAAAAATCAACTATAAAATAAACAATCAGATATTTAACGCAAATGAGTAGCCTTATCATTACGCTAATAAAGTCAGCAAAATACTCCAAAATAAGTAGATCAGTTTGATATTTCTCAACGAAACGAGAGCGCCTAACCGGCGATAATCTTTTTTCTTTTTGAGCAAATATTATGACCGATAAATATAATAGCGATTCCCCACCAGGGATTAGCCGCCGTCACTTTGTTAAAGTGAGCAGCGCACTGGCCGCAGCCCCGCTGGTTGGCGTCCGATTTGCCTATGCCAACGAGGTTGCCAACAACGAGGCCTCGGCTGGAACTGTGCCATCAGAGCGCATCGTTCCGACCTGTAGCAGCTTTGACTGCGGCGGTAAATGTGATATCCGTGCCCATGTGCAAGACGGCATGGTTACCCGCATCACCACCCTGCCCGATGCCGAGTTTGACCCTGAAATGCCGATCATGCGCGCCTGCGTGCGTGGACGCGGTTACCGTAAATTCGTCTATCACCCCGATCGGCTTAAATACCCGATGAAGCGCGTCGGTAAACGCGGCGAAGGTAAGTTTGTCCGTATCACCTGGGATGAGGCGACCACCTTAATTGCCGATAACCTGAAACGGATCACCGAGAAATACGGCCCCGCCTCGCGCTTTGTGCATAACAATACCGCAGTGACCGGCGGCGCGTTCTCAGGCGATAAGATGGCTCGCCGTCTGCTCAGCCTGACCGGCGGCTACCTGGAGTATTATCACTCGGTCAGTATGGGTAACACCGGTGCGGCTACCCCCTATACCTATGGGGCCGCGGCCAGTGGCAACACCTTGGATACCCTGAGCGAGACGCCACTGGTGATCCTGTGGGGGCATAACCCAACGGAAACCATCTTTGGCCATACCAACCACTATTATCAGCAGATGAAGCAGAACGGCACCCGCTTTATCGTGGTTGACCCGCGTTACTCAGACACCTCGGCCTCTTTGGCCGATCAATGGATCCCGTTACGCCCCGCCACGGACAACGCGCTGATGGATGCGATGATGTACGTCATCATCAGTGAAAACCTGCATGACCAGGCGTTTATTACCCGTTACACCTTGGGCTTTGATGAAAGCTCAATGCCGGAAGGCGTGCCAGCCAACGAATCGCTGGTCGCTTACCTGATGGGAGCAAAAGACGGCATCAAGAAAACCCCAGAGTGGGCTGAGGCAATTACCCATGTCCCGGCGCAAACCATTCGTCAACTGGCACGCGATTACGCCACAACCAAACCGGCCGCGCTGATCCAGGGCTGGGGGCCGCAACGGCATAACTGTGGCGAGCGTAGCGCCAGAGGTTCAACCCTGTTGGCAACCATCACCGGCAACGTTGGCATCAAAGGCGGCTGGGCTGGCGGCTATGGTGGCATTGGTAACCGTAAATTTACCACCGGCCCAGAAATGCCAGACAACCCGGTAAAAGAAAAAATCTCCATTATGAACTGGGTGCAGGCGGCGGATGATGCCAGCAAGGTCACGCCCGCAGACGGATTAACCGGCGGTGATAAACTCAATAGCAATATCCGCATGCTATTTTCCCTGGCGGGTAACTATTTAGCCAACCAAAACCCGGATATCAATCAGGCCGTCAAGGTGTTGGCCGATGAGTCCAAAATCGAATTTATTGTGCAAAGCGATCTCTATCTGACGCCCAGCGCCAAATATGCCGATGTGCTACTGCCCGAAACCAGCTTTATGGAACGTTGGAATATCGGCGAAACC
>NZ_JBKJYW010000190.1:0-10101 GCF_046715635.1 Serratia sp. (in: enterobacteria) | reverse complement strand
GGTAAGGTTTTTGTAATTTTACAACCAACCTTTTATTCACTAACAAATAGCTGGTGGAATATATGACTATCAAAGTAGGTATCAACGGTTTTGGCCGTATCGGTCGCATTGTTTTCCGTGCTGCTCAGGAACGTTCTGACATCGAAATCGTTGCAATCAACGATCTGTTAGACGCAGAGTACATGGCTTACATGCTGAAGTATGACTCTACTCACGGCCGTTTCGACGGTACTGTAGAAGTTAAAGACGGCCACCTGGTTGTTAACGGCAAAACCATCCGTTGTACCTCAGAAAGAGATCCGGCTAACCTGAAGTGGAACGAAGTCAACGTTGACGTCGTTGCTGAAGCAACTGGCCTGTTCCTGACTGACGAAACTGCACGTAAACACATCGCTGCAGGTGCTAAGAAAGTTGTTCTGACTGGCCCATCTAAAGATGACACCCCTATGTTCGTTATGGGCGTGAACCACAAGTCTTACGCTGGCCAAGAAATCGTTTCCAACGCTTCTTGTACCACCAACTGCCTGGCACCACTGGCTAAAGTGATCAACGACAAGTTCGGCATCGTTGAAGCTCTGATGACCACCGTGCATGCGACTACCGCAACTCAGAAAACCGTTGATGGCCCGTCTCACAAAGACTGGCGCGGCGGCCGCGGCGCATCCCAGAACATCATCCCTTCTTCTACCGGTGCGGCTAAAGCAGTAGGTAAAGTCATCCCAGAACTGAACGGCAAACTGACCGGTATGGCGTTCCGCGTTCCTACTCCGAACGTATCTGTGGTTGACCTGACTGCCCGTCTGGCAAAACCAGCTTCTTACAAAGAAATCTGTGCTGCTATCAAAGCTGCTTCAGAAGGCGAGCTGAAAGGCGTGCTGGGCTACACCGAAGACGAAGTGGTTTCTACCGATTTCAACGGCGAGAAACTGACTTCTGTGTTCGATGCTAAAGCCGGTATCGCGCTGAGCGACACCTTTGTGAAACTGGTTTCTTGGTACGATAACGAAACTGGCTACTCAAACAAAGTACTGGACCTGATCGCTCACATCTCCAAGTAATGGCTTGATGCGCAGTTGATTATCAAGGGCGACACTAGTGTCGCCCTTTTTATTTGTTTTTGCGGCGAAAAGAAGGCAACAACATGAACGAAAAAATCTTCACCCTACCCGTTAGCGAACAAATCACTCCTTTTATCAGCCAACGTCAACTGGACGAACTGCCGGTGGTGGTGGTTTCTCATCCGAAAGTCCGTGCGGCCATTACCCTGCAAGGGGCTCATCTGCTGGCCTGGCAGCCAAGCGGTGATAAGCCGGTGCTTTGGCTGAGCAACAATACGCCATTTAAAAACGGCGTGGCGATCCGCGGTGGCGTACCGATCTGCTGGCCATGGTTTGGCCCGGCAGGCAGCCCTTCCCACGGCTTTGCCCGTAATCAGCCGTGGCAGTTCACCGCGCACGATGAAGACGAAAACGGCGTGATCCTGACCTTCACGCTGCAAGACAACGAACAAACCCGCAAATTGTGGCCACATGCTTTCACCCTGATCGCCCGCTTCAAGCTGGGTGAAGAGTGCGAGATGGAGCTGGAATCACACGGTGACTACCAGGCTACCGCCGCGCTGCACAGCTATTTCCAGATCGGCGACATCGACAAGGTGAAAGTTGCCGGTTTAGGCGAGCATTATATCGATAAGGTAGCGAAGGGGGTCGAGGCACGTCAGGTTGGGGAGCTGGAGTTTACCGGGCAAACCGATCGCGTCTACACCCAGGCCACGCCTTGCAGCCTGATCAAGGACCCGGTATTACAACGTACCATCGAGGTCAATCATCACTATATGAGTGATGTGATCGCCTGGAACCCAGGCGTCGAGCTTTCCTGCAGCATGGCCGACATGCCAAACGACGGTTACAAAACCATGGTCTGTGTGGAAACCGGCCACGTAAGCAAGCCGCTGATCGCCTCCGGGGAGCAACCTGCCCGCCTGGCGATGAAAATCCGCAGCATTAAAAATAGCTGATCAAGCAGGGGCGAGTCATTTCGCCCCTCCTCTCTTCATCACCCGCGCACCTCGGATGTGCAAAAGGAGCGTTTACGCCCCTTTTTGATACATTCACCGCACCAAGATAGTGCGCCGCATGGTTAGAAGGTGTAAGTAACACCCGTCCACAGCATGCCGGTATAAGATTTATCAACCATTGGGCTGTCTTTAACTTCGCTGTCCAGGCGCAAATAACGGCCCGTGAAGAAGGCATTCCAGTTAGCGTTGATATTATAGTTGGTGGTCAACTCGACGTATGGCGACCAGCTATCGCTCGGCTTGTAGCTATCGAAGGTACTACGGCGGGACTCATCACCATTGATGCCATAGTAGTATTGGTTCTGGTTTGAACTGTTCCAGTTTACCCCGATCCCAGGAGCAAAGCTCCAGGAGTCCACTTGGAACTTATAGAGATAGGCAATATCACCCACCAAGCCGTTACTATTGTCCAGCGTATCGCCAGAGAAGGCCGTACGGATCGTTCCCCACTCAGCCCTATGTGTAAACGCCACACCGGCCATCATGGTGCTACGACGCTTGTCCAACTGCTTCATGCGGTCGTCGTCACTGTCGCCTGGCTTATAGTGCAACGGCGAGTAATAGGCGATCAGGCTCAGCTGATTTTGCTGATCTTTCCACAGGTTGTAACCAGCCAACAGCGTATGGAAATAAAAATCATCGCCATCGTAATTGATGATAGGAACGGGATAGACACGGTCCTGATAACCACGATAAGGATCGGGGCTGACCAGCGCTGAAGCACCGAGTGACCAGCTTCCTGCCTGAGCACTATGCGCACAAACCATTGCGGAAGCGATAATTGCTAGCGTTTTGAGTTTAGATATCTTCACTGGTTTTTTCCATAGATAACAAGGGGGTAAATAACAGCTATAGTTTATGTCAAAACGTCCGGGCTTGCCGGATCTTTACAATAGAAAACGATGAAGATCGAATAACTTAGATCCAGAATATGAATTATTGATGGCAAAAGGATGACGTTTTTTGCCGCAACCCGCGCCAGCCAAGGCATTTGCCGCCCTTCGCCATAACTGAGTCATTGAAATGACTTAAAAAAGACCGTTTCTCTTGCAGGAAATTTTTCAGTATGCAACTAAGCTTAAAATCAGAAGGTGAAATTAGCCTGGGCCCAGTGGCAATACAGCGCAACTCGCGATAATAAGCGCACCAAGTTGGCATACGGGTTGCTGTACTCAGTCATAACTTCACGCTTTCGGGAGCCAGAATACCAACACCAGCTCCTTTTTCAACCTGTGCTAATAACGAAAGGACGGGCATCGCCATGAACATATTTGACCACTATCGCCAGCGCTACGAAGCTGCCAAGGACGAAGAGTTCACACTGCAGGAATTTCTTACCATCTGCCGGCAAGATCGCAGTGCCTATGCCAATGCGGCAGAACGTCTACTCATGGCCATCGGTGAACCCGTTATGGTCGATACCGCGCTTGAGTCGCGTATGTCTCGCCTGTTCTCCAACCGCGTGATCGCACGCTATCCGGCTTTCGAGGAATTCTACGGTATGGAAGAAGCTATCGAGCAGATAGTTTCTTACCTGAGACACGCCGCCCAGGGCCTCGAAGAGAAGAAACAAATCCTTTATCTGTTGGGCCCGGTGGGTGGCGGTAAATCCTCGCTGGCAGAACGACTGAAAGCGTTGATGCAGCGCGTACCGATTTACACCCTGAGCGCCAACGGCGAGCGCAGCCCGGTCAATGACCATCCGCTGTGCCTGTTCAACCCGCAGGAGGATGCCAATATTCTGGAAAAAGAATACAACATCCCGACGCGTTATCTTGGCACCATTATGTCGCCGTGGGCCGCCAAACGCCTGCATGAGTTCGGCGGTGACATCACCAAATTCAAAGTGGTGAAGGTTCGTCCTTCGATACTTGAACAAATCGCCATCGCCAAAACCGAACCGGGCGATGAAAACAACCAGGATATTTCTGCGTTGGTCGGTAAAGTGGATATCCGCAAGTTGGAAAACCATGCGCAGAACGATCCGGATGCCTATGGCTACTCCGGTGCTCTGTGCCGTGCCAACCAGGGGATCATGGAGTTCGTGGAGATGTTCAAAGCGCCGATTAAGGTGCTACATCCTCTGCTGACGGCCACCCAGGAAGGTAACTACAACGGTACCGAGGGGATCTCTGCCCTGCCGTTCAGCGGTATTATCCTGGCGCACTCTAACGAATCGGAATGGGTGACCTTCCGCAACAACAAAAATAACGAGGCCTTCCTCGACCGTGTTTACATCGTCAAGGTGCCTTACTGCCTGCGGGTGTCGGAAGAGATTAAAATCTACGACAAACTGCTGGATAACAGCGAACTGACCCATGCACCTTGTGCCCCTGGCACGTTGGAAACGCTGGCTCGCTTTACCGTGCTGTCACGGATGAAAGAGCCAGACAACTCCAGCATCTATTCGAAGATGCGTGTCTACGATGGTGAAAGCCTGAAAGACACCGATCCGAAGGCCAAGTCGTATCAGGAATATCGCGACTATGCCGGGGTGGACGAAGGTATGAACGGCCTTTCGACCCGTTTCGCCTTCAAAATTCTGTCCCGGGTGTTCAACTTTGACCATGCCGAAGTCGCGGCTAACCCGGTACATCTGTTCTATATCCTGGAACAGCAGATCGAGCGTGAGCAGTTCCCGCAGGATCTGGCGGAGAAATACCTGGAGCACCTGAAAGGCTATCTGATCCCGAAATACGCCGAGTTTATCGGCAAAGAGATCCAGACCGCCTATCTGGAATCCTACTCCGAATACGGTCAGAACATTTTTGACCGCTACGTGACCTATGCAGACTTCTGGATCCAGGATCAGGAGTACCGTGATCCAGATACCGGCCAGCTGTTTGACCGTGAGTCCCTGAACGCTGAACTGGAGAAAATCGAGAAGCCAGCGGGTATCAGCAACCCGAAAGATTTCCGCAACGAAATCGTCAACTTTGTCCTGCGTGCCCGTGCTAATAACAGCGGCCGGAACCCGAACTGGACCAGTTACGAGAAGCTGCGTACGGTCATCGAGAAGAAAATGTTCTCGAACACCGAAGAGCTGCTGCCAGTCATTTCCTTTAATGCTAAAACCTCAACGGATGAGCAGAAAAAACACGATGACTTCGTCGACCGGATGATGGAGAAAGGCTACACCCGCAAGCAGGTTCGTCTCCTGTGCGAATGGTATCTGCGGGTGAGAAAATCTTCATAAACCGACGACCGCTGACGTCATAGATAGCCTATACCTGGGGATTTCGGGTTGTAGCCTAACGGCTGCAGCCTGAAAGGCCCAAGGTAGAGAAAGTTGGCAACGTTGTTTGGGGGATGTATGGCGTATTTCATTGACCGACGGCTGAATGGCAAAAACAAGAGCATGGTGAACCGCCAGCGCTTCTTGCGCCGCTATAAGTCGCAAATCAAACAGTCGATTGCCGAAGCCATCAACAAGCGTTCGGTCACCGACGTGGACAGCGGGGAATCGGTATCGATCCCCGGTGGCGATATCAACGAGCCAATGTTTCATCAAGGGCGCGGCGGTAAACGCCATCGCGTTCATCCCGGTAACGATCATTTCGTCCAAAATGACCGCGTTGAACGCCCGCAAGGCGGCGGCGGAGGTGGTGGTGGCCAGGGCAATGCCAGCCAGGATGGGGATGGCCAGGATGAATTTGTCTTCCAGATCTCCAAAGATGAGTATCTCGACCTGTTGTTCGAGGATTTGGCGCTGCCTAACCTGAAGAAAAATCAGTACAAACAGCTGACCGAATACAAAACGCACCGTGCTGGCTACACCGCCAACGGCGTACCAGCCAATATCAGCGTAGTGCGTTCGCTGCAAAACTCGCTGGCGCGTCGAACCGCTATGACCGCTGGCAAGCGACGGACTTTGCATGAGCTTGAAGATAGCCTTGCCCAGTTGGAAAACACCGAGCCGGTGCAACTGCTGGAAGAAGAGCGCATGCGTAAGGAGATTGCCGAGTTGCGCAAGAAAATCGACAGCGTGCCGTTTATCGATACCTTCGACCTGCGCTACAAGAACTACGAGCGTCGGCCTGAACCTTCCAGCCAGGCGGTCATGTTCTGCCTGATGGACGTCTCTGGCTCAATGGATCAGGCAACCAAAGACATGGCCAAACGCTTTTATATTCTGCTGTATCTGTTCCTCAGCCGAACCTATAAGAACGTTGAGGTGGTCTATATTCGTCACCATACCCAGGCTAAAGAAGTGGATGAACAGGAGTTCTTCTACTCACAGGAAACCGGCGGCACCATCGTTTCCAGCGCCCTGAAGCTAATGAACGAAGTGGTCGAGGAGCGTTACGATCCTGCACAGTGGAATATCTATGCCGCTCAGGCTTCGGACGGTGATAACTGGGCAGATGATTCACCGCTGTGCCATGAACTGTTGTCAAAAAACATTCTGCCGATGGTGCGTTACTACAGCTATATTGAAATTACCCGCCGTGCCCATCAGACGCTGTGGCGCGAATATGAACATCTGCAGGCAACGTTTGAAAACTTCGCCATGCAACATATCCGCGAACCGGATGATATTTATCCGGTGTTTAGGGAATTGTTCCATAAACAGACCGCGTGATTGGCATGCATAATAGAAAACGGTCAGCAACGAGAGTTAGCTGGCCGTTTTAGTTCGTCGTGCGCTGTCTGATACGCCCGTCAGCCAAGGCCTAGCAAGTTCAACCTCTATTAATTCAGCAACAGCGCCACTTAATCAACGCTTCAATCCGTGAGGCGCAGATATCAAGCTCACTCTGGCTCACCTGCAAGGCCAATATGGCATCCCCGAAAGTCTCCCCGTTAAAGGGTGTTTTCTCACACTGCTGTAGCAATACCGCTGGCGGGTATACGTAGATCAGTTGCGGAGCCGGTGGCACCGGTTTTGGTTGCTCCGCGCAGGATATTGAGAGCATCAGCAGGCAGCCGCTGATGACTGCAGTCGTTATCCTCCAGCGCTTTGCGTAGCATTCTGTTTTCATCATCAGCCTTTGCCCTCTTTTGCTGTTCAATCTTGAGCTGTTGTTCGGTGGCACGACGATCGGCATCAGCGGCACCTTTCAGCGCATCGATGGTTTCATCTCTTGCGTTCAATGCGCGGCTCAACTCCTCGTTATCTTTCTGGTACTGGCCTAGGCTGGCATCCAATGCATTGATACGCTGGTTCATACCAAACAACAGAGCCGCGAAGCCTAAGATCAACAGTAACTGCCAATGGCCTTTGGAAAACTGGATTAACCCTGCCAGGCTCATGATAGAAATACCTCGCACTCGGCAGGCTGGCGATTCACTAACCAGCGTATATCTGGACCATCACTTATCTGCATTTGAATTACCTCCTTTCGTCGGGGTTTGCCCGGGCTTCGGGTCATGGATAAAAAAATCCCTTCGAAAGCGGCCCTATTAATAACTGGGAGTTACGTACTGATAAATTTATCCAGCAGTGCTAATTGTTAGTTAGAATATGGATTTTCTTAGCTTGCATAATTCTGTCCTGTTTGGTCATTTAATTTAAATCACTGTTTAGATGAACAGCATCTCAAAAAAGAGGGATTTGGGATATTCGAGGTGGTTGTACTGGCCATGTCACAACTGACCATCTGCTGGTGGCCATCAAGCTATGATAGATACACTGCTGAGCAACATATAACGGTGTCAGCAAGCCTGCCGCTGTGCGTTTAATATTAGCCTTGCATGAACGATTTGGTGTTTCCACATGCAGACGGTGCGAATGGTGTTCCAATACAAAAACAGCCAGCTAACTTTCGTTACTGGCTGTTTCTTAAGCGAATATAAATACCCGCTTGCTAGGGGTTAGAACTTAAACTCTAGGATCAGGAATGATCCTTGATGGGCTACCATAAAGAATTAACACCTTGGCTCCAACTGCATAAGCTGGCGTCTCTCCCTGGACTAACGTCATCAGATTGCCATTTTCGGTTTGGATTACGTATTCCATCCCTACTTGCTTGGTCATAGAGTTCTCAGCCAGAGCTCCGGCAACGCCCCCAATTACTGCGCCACCTACGGCCCCCACAATGTTAGAACGTACACCCCCCCCCAAAGCTGACCCTGCGGTAGCACCAACTGCGGCTCCCGAGGCTGCTCCCAACCCTGATGTGCCATCAATTTTTACGCTCCTGGCACTGATGATCGTTCCCGCGACAGTACGATTAACCTCTCCAACGGAACCCACTGAATAGCTATTCGGAGAAACGTTTGGCGTACATCCCAAAAGAAGGATTAAAGCAAAAAGAACCATAATTCTGTTCATTTTTTACTTCTTCGTTGGGAACATGGGTTTAGTCATATCGACGGTTTCAAGCGCTTGCAAAAACTGCGTTATGTTGTTTTGTACCGCTCTATTGATTGACTCTCTGGCTCTAACAATGCCAGCAAATGCATAACCAGGAGAGACAGTACCAACGGAGGATATATCTTGCGTATAAATGATACTGCCATCTGCACGGTTAATTAATTCATAACGTGCAATAGTTTTTGTGGTGAAGGTTACGCCAAACGATGGAATGTCGAGAGCAAGAACTTTAACTGACAAGCTGACTTTATTTTCAGAGTTATCTTTAAAGATCGCCATTCTATTCAACGACTCTTCCAATGAGCTTTTCCATAATGGGGGAACACCTTCCATTCCTGCCTGAATATCGCCCTTTTGTTCATCTGGTCTTGCAAGCGAAACCGTGATAGATTTCATTTCAGCATCGATTTTTTTGTTGCTGACGCCAACATTCGGCACTGAAAAGTTTAATGGTGGAACTGACGCACATCCTGTTAAGAAAAATGCCAATATCAGGCAAGCAACCACATTTACTATTCTCATTCCCTTTACCTTTTATTTAATATTTAAAATAAAACGATTACAATTTATCACATAAATTTACAAAATCAACAGGTAATCTATTGAAAAACTTGATAAAGCGCAACAAACGCTAAAATCTTCGCGAGTTTCTTTCGGTGCGGAAGGTTTGAGAATGTCTACAGGGGGGTGTTGCCAAACCTGCAGGGAGCAAAGGTGCTCCGCCTGAGCTAAATTGAGTAAGTACAGTGTACGGTTCCCCTACCAAGGGCCCCTTAAAGATTAGAGCAGCCAGATAACTTCCTTGCTCTGGCTTTTTAAGATTACCGTACTAATTTAGCCTATTCTGCTGGCTTTAAAGTGTATCACAATCGATTATTAGCTCAAATTTTTGCTAATTCACAACAAATATCTAAAATCGTGGATTTCAGGGAACAGGCCCACCGTCCTAAGATGGCGGTTGCAGATAAACCAGATCTCATCCCGGTCGTTCGAGAGGATAAAATAAGCGTCGGCGGTTTCCGAAGGATTGTACATCCCCAATGCACGATAGGCCGTATGCGGGCTGAATCCACTATCCAACGGATAAGGCTTGGGCGCATTTTCCATCTGCACCACTCTCAAGTACAACCCTTGCTCAATCCAGATCATAACGTCACCTTTAACGATCATTGATAGCTTCAGTATGGTCGTAAAAACGATTATCGTCGTCAGCGAAAAAATCATCGCCAAAGATATCAATCAGATCAGAGCGAAGTTAGCTGGCCGCTGTACAACACCGGACCGGTAGGAAGCCCTGTAGGTGAGCCACCCGCGGGCTCCAGACTAATGGCAATGGTCATGCCCTGTGCCAACGTCATCGAGTTCAAGGCCAGCTCGGTCGGCTTCTCTGCAGCAACCAGACCTAAGGAACGCGGTTTTTCACCCGGCGGGATCGCCCACAGTTGCAGGCTATTGGCTACTGCCAGGGGTTGTGGGTTTAGCGGGGTCAGTCTCAGGTGGCGTTTGCCACTGTCCATGCTGACAATCCATTGCCCACCGCCCTGCTGACCCGCATTGAGCACCACTGCCGGAGCAAAATCCTGTGGCTGAGTGATAAAGCGCGGCACCAGTAACAACGCTGCCAAACCGGCAGCCAGCGCCCAGCCAAGGTAGTCCCAGCGTTTACGCCGTGGCGTTATCTGAATGGGTAAGCTGAGGCGAATTTTTT
>NZ_JBKJYW010000189.1:0-3124 GCF_046715635.1 Serratia sp. (in: enterobacteria) | reverse complement strand
ACGCCAACGGCAGCAAAGCGCTGTTTTGCCAGTTCCCAAGCTTGATCGATCGAGCTTTTCATATGCAAAGTTCCTTAGGTAATTGACTCAACGACTGAAATTGCGACCAGTGGGCGGCAAAGTCTGGATTGTCGCGAGGGGTAAAGTGTTGCAGTGGGAAGTTCTGTGCCACGATACGGCGGAACTGCCCAATGTCGCTGATGGCGTCCAAGGCCATCAACTGGCAGCCGACGTTGCCCAGGGTTGAGGCTTCGATTGGCCCGGCGCTGATGGCCAGCCCGCAGGCATCGGCACACAGCTGATTAAGAACATGATTCTGGCTGCCGCCGCCGACGATATGCAGATGACTCAGCGGGCGGCCATGCATCGTCGCCAACTCCTGTGCGACCTGGCGATAGAGCATGGCGAGGCTGTCGAAGATGCAGCGCACCAGTTGGGCGGCGGTTTTCGGCATCGGCATCCCGCGTTCGCGGCAACTATCCTGAATGGTTTGGCACATGTTGGCCGGATTGATAAAGCGATCGTCGTTGGGATTGACCAATGAACGGCAGGCTGGCTGTTGGGCCGCCTGAGCGATCAGGGCTGGCAGATCGCTGATATTCAGTTCCTGAGTGGCACGTTGCAGCAGCCACAGGCCCATGATGTTTTTCAGTACCCGATAGCCCGTTGCGCCACCCTCATTGGTGATATTGGCCGCCAATGACGCCGGATGAACCACCGGGATTGGGCTTTCGATGCCCATCAGCGACCAGGTGCCGGAGCTGAGGTAGGCGGCATCGGCGTCTTGCAATGGCGTAGCGAGTACCGCGCTGGCGGTGTCGTGCGTTGCCACGGCAACCACCGGGATCTGTTGGCCGCTAGCGCTGGTCCAATAGCCCACGCGGTTGCCCGGAGGCGTCGGTTTGCCAAACCAATTGGCCGGTACCCCGGCCCAGGCCAACAGTTCCTCATCCCATTGATCGCTTTCAATATTCAGGAGCTGGGTGGTGCTGGCATTGGTGTATTCCCAGTTCAGCTCCCCCGTCAGGCGAAAGTGCAGGTAATCCGGGATCAGCAACAGGTGAGCCACGCGATCTATCAGTTCTGGCTGCTGTTCGCGCAGGGCACGTAATTGGTACAGCGTATTGAAAGGCAGGAATTGAATGCCGGTGCGTTGATAGATATTGCTGCGGCCCAGATCCTGCTGGGCTGTTGCCATCAGCCCCTGGGTGCGGGCATCACGGTAGGAAACGGCCTGGCCGACCCGCTCACCTTGTGCATCCAGCAGCACAAAATCCACGCCCCAGGTATCGATGCCGATGCTATCAAGGCGAATACCTTCTGCATCAAGCTGCGCTAGCGCCTGACGGATATTGCCTTCCAGTGCATCCAGATCCCAGCAGTCTTGCCCGGCCCGGTGCTGCAAACGGTTGGTGAAGCGGCTGACTTCACGCAGCTGGAGTTGCTGCTGTTGCGGTTGATAGCTCGCCAGCATCACTCGCCCACTGGAGGCTCCAAGGTCGATGGCGACAGTATTGCGAATAGTCATGAGAGAAAGCCCGTGATTGCTTGATGCGAGCAGTGTAGGAAGTTGCCGCTGTCCGGGCCTTCTCGCCACTGCCAACGCCAGAGGGGGATTGGCAAAATGGCAAAGGTAAAGGTGAAGTAGTTCACAGTTTGCGACTCGGGCCGGTTTTCGCCCGGTTGTGACCTTGTACGCATTTCTCAACATTGCTACGGCTTTCTTAAAAAACGCGCAGCTTTAGCGCGCTTTTCGGTCAAAACCTTAAGGTTTGTTGCCGGACGCTTCTCTTACTATCGATTACCGACGTTGCGCGGTAATCCCGCCGCGCCAAAGCTCCGGGGGGCAAGATGAACCTATTGCACAGTAGTGATTTTTTCCCTTCCTGCAGCGCGCCCGTGGTGATCGAACCCCGCGAGCCGCAGCAGGCTTTTCCAGAACATCACCATGATTTTTACGAAATTGTGATTGTTGAACAGGGGGCGGGGGTGCATGTGTTTAACGGCAACCCTTATACCTTGAACAGTGGTTGCGTCTGTTTTGTGCGCGATCACGATCGCCACCTGTTTGAACAGACCGACGGCCTGATCCTGACCAATATTCTGTTCCGCGCGCCGGACGCTTTCCGCTTTGTTTCCGGCGTGGAACAGTTCCTGCCGCGTGAGGCTGATGGCGTCTACCCGGCTCATTGGCGCATCAGCCAACAGGTGTTGCAACAGGTCAAGGGGCTGATTGCGCAACTTACGGCGGCACCTACAGGCGATCGACCTGAAGAGATTGCGCTGCATGAAAGCGTGTTTATGCAACTGCTGGTGCAGCTGTGGCAGGGCTGCCTGGCCCGGCAGGGAGACGATCAGGAAGGGCGTTTGCATCAGTTGTTGGACTGGCTACAGGGCCACTATGCTGAATCGATCGAGTGGTCCGAACTGGCCGATCGTTTTGCCATCCCGCTGCGTACGCTGCACCGGCAACTGAAACAGCACACCAACATGACGCCACAGCGCTACCTGACCCACCTGCGTTTGCTACAGGCGCGCCATATGTTGTGCCACAGCGATAGCAGTATCACCGATATCGCTTTTCGCTGTGGCTTCGGCGACAGCAACCATTTTTCGACCCTGTTCAAGCGCGAGTTTACCTGCCCACCCCGTGCGCTACGTGGCATGCGCTAGCGACGTGAAAATCACGACTGCGTCAATTTTCCTCGCCGTGGGTTCGGCAATAATGCCCAGTCGTGCCAAATAGAAAAGGTGTGAGATGAGGGAGACATTACTGTTAGATAGCCGCGATTACCTGCCCTCTGTACAGATGCCGGTGGCCGTGGCGGAGCGCTATCCGCAGATGGGATTTGCCACGCATACTCACCAGTTTTGCGAGATGGTGATCGTTTGGCGTGGCAATGGCCTGCATGTGCTAAACGATCGCCCTTACCGGATCACCTGCGGGGATATTTTTTATATCCGTGCCAGCGATTGCCATAGCTACGAGTCGGTACACGATCTGGTGCTGGATAATATTATCTATTGCCCGGAGCGCCTGCGGTTGAATGCCCAGTGGGAAAGCCTGCTGCCGCCGTTTGATACCTCCAGCGAGCGCTACTGGCGGCTCTCTACCCAAGGCATG
>NZ_JBKJYW010000188.1:0-29340 GCF_046715635.1 Serratia sp. (in: enterobacteria) | reverse complement strand
GGCTTTGGGTAGTGGCTTTCTCGTCGATTTCATGTTTGCTCGACTGCTTGCCTATCGTAAAGCCGATGCCACCACTGCCCAGCAGGCCGCTTTTTTTCTTCTCTTCCAGCAGATAGTGGGACTCGGTCTCGGTGGCCGCACCGATATCGACATTACGGCCGGCCTGCAGGGTCACGTCCCGGTCAGCGGCAATGGCCGACCCGGTGACCGTCAGGTCATTGCCGGCGTTGACGCTGACGCTGTTACCACTCAGCAGCGTGCCTTTCTCACGCGTGAGGCGGTCGTCGGTCACGGTGTGGTTGCTGCTCTTGTTCAGGAAGCCTTTTTTCTGTGAACGTTCCTCACTGAAGGTCGACTCGCGTTCGGTGGCAGTATTGAGGGTCACATCGTTTTTCGCCTGAAGCGCGATGCCACCCTGGTCGCTGTGCAGGGTGCTGCCGGTGACCGTCACATCCCCCTCACGCCCGATGACCGTTACCCCCTGTTGCCCGCTGAAGGTACTGCCTGTACTGGTCTCACGTTCGGTTTCCTCTTCGCGATGGCTACGGGTCTTGCCGTCCCGTTTGTTTTCGCTGTCCTGGCCGAGCGTGTGGGTACGGGCGTCCTTGATGGTCACGTCCTGGGCGCTGATGCCAATGCGCCCCTCTTTACTGTCAACCTGCGCGCCTTCGGCCAGCAGGTGGTTACCCGCCACCAGGGTCACGCCCTGGTCGCCGCCGAGAGTGCTGAGCGTCAGGCGCTCCTCCTGACGGTCGTTGCTCACCGAAGAGGTACGGCTGTTGGCGTCCAGGTGAGAGGTGTTGGTGGTGGTTTCGGCCCGGATGTTGATATTATTCCCGGCCTGCACACCGAGTTGGCCTCCTGCTTTTGCCTGGCTACCCGTTAGCGTCACGTCCCGCCCGGCATTGAGCGTGAGGTTGCCGCCGGCGTTAAGCTCACTGCCTAGCGCTTGCTGCCATTCCCCGCTGACGTGCGCCATCCGCTCGCCGGCCGCTTCCATGCCATCGCGGGTACGGTTACCCAGAGAGCCCGAGATAACTTCAAGGTCGGCCGTATGACTGCTTTTAGCAGTAGTAACGGTCAGGTCGTTGCGTGCACTGAGGCTGAGGGCGTTGGTGGCATCGAGTTTCGCCCCTGTGAGCGTAATATCGGTACCACTGAGACGGATGTCGTCGGCGCTCATCGTCGCCTGGCGCAGCGCATCCTGCAGATTGCTGCTCAGGGTCAGGCTGTCAGCCTGCACGTCAATGCTGCCAGCCTTGATGTCGCCGCCCTGATGCAGGAACTGCCCAGCATCAACCGACAGGGCCTTGTCGGCAAACAGGTTACCGGCATTGGTGACACTGTTTGCCGAGAGCTGCAGGTCGCCACCGCCAATCACCGCGCCATCGCCGGTCAGGCGCAGCGTGGTCTGCGCCAGGTACACCTTCGGCACCCACACCGTTTGCGGGCCGTCGGCGGTATCCCCAGAAGGGACAGTTGCAGGTAACACATATGTGCTGCAGTCGCATCAATATCCATGCAACTGGCGAATAGCTTGTCCTGATAGTTGATACCCTGTTCCGCAAGCACTTCAGCAAATGCGATCACCATACTGCCCGCCCCAACTGCCGGTTCCTGCAACGTAATGAACGGCTTGTGCTCCAGCTCGCTGAGTACATCACCGGCGGTGAGGCGAGCCATCAGGGCAGACAGATGATAAGGTGTGAAAAACTGGCCCATATGGTCTGAGCCGTTCTCCAGTTCCATGAAGATCTGGCCCAGAAAGTCACCCGGCTGACACTCCAGAGCGCCAGTGAGACACCCCAGCAACTGAGTCATCCGGTTAACATCATCAGGTTGATAGCGACCGGCAATCGCCAGATACTCTTTTTCCAGATCAGGACTGCGAAGAAAAACGTTCTGCACGGCAAGTGTCGCCATTTCTGCAAAATCGCGAAAAACCTCATGTCGGTGGTGATAGCGCGCCGTTTCACGAAACAACCGGATAAATTCCCGTCGGTAATGGTCATAGCCGTTCTGGCCAACGTGGCGTAACCGATCAGGGGTATTGGCTGGCGCGAGTATATCCAGGGTCAGCTGCGTCATTCTGGTGTCCTTCCTTTGTGGCGATCTGCGGTGTGCTCCCGCCATACCGCGCTGGACGCAACGGGCCATAAGGAAAAAATCCAGCTCCGGATGCAAGGCCGCAGCGCCAATGACTGACCAGGGGGAAGGAATGCGAACGGGCACAGCAGCCGGCGGCTTGAGTTTTTCCGGCACGGTGCGACTGTTAAGCGGAGGGAGGGAGTAACTGCAGACGATGGAGTGAAGGCTGACTCAATAAGGGGGGCGGACAGATTCGCCGCCAATTCATAGTCTAGCTATATCAGCGCGGATCGTGCGCAACCATTGATTGCTAGCCGATGAGGAGTTATGCAACCGTGGAGATTTCAGCGTGAAATTTAATAAAAAAACTCATGAAATACAATGCATTAAGCCCTGTTTTTACGTGGAGAACGAACTGGGTATTTTACTGCGATCCAACCATAGAGAAATGGCATTGCAAGGTAAGCCGAGGTGGGGTGCGTCGAAATTCATGGAGATTTCACCGTGAAATCCCCATGAAAAAGCCATTAAATTTAAACAATTAACATTGAAAAATGGGTGGAGAACATTTTCAACTATGACTTGAGATGCTTGGCCAAGACAGCTTTCACCGCGTCATCAATGGCCCCCTGCAGTTCGGGCGACACACGGTTAAACTCGTAACTGAACATGCGTCCCCGTATCTTCTTGCGGGCATATTTGTTCTTGTCAGAAAACTGCCAGAGTGGGGTGATGACAGCCGCATCTCCTTTCGCTGGTTCTCCCAATAGCGTGGCTTCATCCCGTATTACCGTGAGGATTTTAGTCTTGACCTCATCTGCGGCCAGCAATGACTGCTCACGGATCCCACTGACGACGCTACTGATATTTTCGATGAGTTCTGATACTGAACGTTGATTGCTGGCCAACAACTCTTCGGCCATCAGCAACACTTTGTAGTCAGAAAAAGACAGTTCAGATTGGATCGGAAAAAGGGATAGCAACTCAGAAGATACACTGGCTGCCTGCAGCGCTCGCGTAACTTTGGCTTGCGACAATCCCTCTGCTTCAGCGATTTCTTTTTGTGTCAGTCCACTTTGCTTAAGGGCGAGCAGACGGGTTCCCACTTCGCGGATGTTATGCTCTCGGGCTGTCTGAATATCCTGGGCCAACTTTCTGGCTTCGCTGACCGTGAGAGGCTCATCCGTCACTAAAATATCCAGACCAACATGTTTAAGAATGGCAGAGGCACGACGACGAGAACCATCGAGGATCTCGATACGGTCATCGTGACGAACACCAATGGCCGGGAAAAACTGCTGCAGGCTGATGGTTCGCGTAATATCCTGCAGGGATTCAGGGGTGAGCGCAGACTGATCACGTCCGTTTATTTCCTGAAGAACATACGTTTTGGTTTCAACATCTGCCGCCGGAACGGTCACTTTGGTAAAGACCGCCTTCCTGCCAGAAGCCAGGGTAAAGACCTGTTTGAACGCTTCTGGCTCGGCTTCGTTGTTAAGAACTGGCGCGCTAAACGTGCGCCCGATTGTCTGACGTTTTGTGCTCATCGGGCACCTCAATTCATTCGAATAAATTCAATGCGGTCAAATACTGCTTTGGCAAAATCTTCCGCAGCGGTACGCGCATTTTTCAACGCCTCGCTGCTCCCCACATAGGTAGATGGGTTCGCGGAGATCACCGTATCAAACGACTCGCCACAGCGTTCAAAGCCATCAAGCCGGGGTAATGCAGCATCGAGCATGTCTCCGCCAAAAATTTCTTTCGCAAGGCTGTGGCAGACTTTGTGATCGGGCTTGTTGGACAATTTGGACATAAAGCCGATGTTTCCCTGCAACCGACACGGACAGCCAGAGGCTTCAATGATACTGACCAACTCAGGCAGGCGGGTCAGGTACTTCAGGGTAGAGTGGAAATCAACCTGTGCAGGTGGGATCGGCGTCATCAGGAGATCGGCGGCCGCAATCGCGTTCTTCAGGAATGCATCCAGGTGAGGACCGCTATCGACAAAGATAAAGTCATAATCAGCCTTCAGTTTATCAATGATGTTCTCGCGCAAGACAGCATGGGGGTTTTGGCCAGGTAAATGCTCGGCACACAAACTTTCCCAACCTGAAGCGATGAACGCATCATCAATGGATGCGGGAAGAACGTCGACGCCGGGTACAACAGATGGCACGATGAACTCATTGAGTAATTCTTCCCGACTGACATTTTGGAGCATGGCCTGCGCGGAGGTTGTCTCAACCAGGCCCACTGCACGGGTATGGTTCAAAAACATGGTGGCCGAGGACTGCGGATCCAGATCAATGACCAAGACGCGTAAATCTTCAAAAAGGAGGTGGGGATGGGCACGTAGTGCATGAGCCAGTGACACCGTAGAAACGGTCTTTGAGACACCCCCCTTCAGGTTGCCGACAAAAAGAGTCATTGCTTCAGGATGGCGATCGCGATATTTAGGAACACCGCGGTGATGGTAAATATCGACAATATTCTGGACGGTCATCGCGTACTTTGTCGAAGACCCGGCCGCGCGCTTCTCAAAGACATAACCGCTGTTTTCCATCTCGCTCACGGCATAGTCCACGTTGGCGCGCGTCAGCTTGGGAAATTTTGCCACGGCGGCTTTGGCATACACCTGAAAATACTCGTTCTCCTTGAGCTCTTCTTTCTGAAGTTGTATCTGCTCAGTCAACGCGGACAGCATTTTTTCGGCACGTAATGCGACTTTCTCTGTTTGATGAGAATCCATAATCATCAACACCTCTTTTTATGTAGCTTATTTGAATAAAATCAATAATCCTGCATGTATGATTAAAAATCAACACAATTAGCAATTAAATTAGTACGCACTAACCCTGTAGTTAGATCATGTTCGGTTACATCACGCAGTGGCTAAAATTCCGCATATTCCCTTTAAGGAAAACCAGAGGCGCTTCTTTCATACAAGGAACACGATGTAGAGCGTAACCACATGGAATAGGCTACGATGCGTTTGCTGGGAGAATTACACTAAGCGGTGAACAACAATGCCCAGTATAAAACTCGGGTCTTCTGGCATTTCACTTTCAACAAACAGCGCGGTTGAGGATAGGTACATTTCATCTCAAATCGTAGAACAAGAAAAAAACATCAACAGGTATTGGTAAACTAACGTCCTTAGGACGTTAGTTTACCAATACTTACTCGACTGTCAAGAATATTTTAATTTCAATAAATTTCATTGCCTTATGGAAAATTGCAATTAAATAGCCCTTGACATCAAGCACTGACCAATGTATAAGTCCTTAGGACTTATACATTGGTCAGCGAAACATGATATCAAAAACAATTTCACTCAGAGAAGCCCTCCGGAGAACATTGCTTTCCAAGCATGACCATCCCGCGATTGGATTGCATGACATCAATTGGTATATCTATACCTTGTACAGGGATAGAGAGTTTGATGGTGTACGGATTGGTAAAATATCCGCTTCAGAACCCGATCATAGGGTTTTAGACGATGCACTAAACGATTTAAAAACTCAGGGTATACTCTCCCCAATCGTGGAAGGCATTGTATTCCAGGTAAGCAACAAGGATAAGGCAAGTGCACAACAAATCGCCTGCAGTTTAACGCCTTATTCGTATCTGGCCTACCTGACCGCCATGGAGTGGCATGGCATAACAGACCGTATTCTTAATACTGTCCATTTAGTACAATCCTCTCAAGCACAGGCCAAAAAATTGCTGGAAGCGCGGATCACAGAAGAATTTAATGACATCAAGGACAGCCAGCCTCTGTTACCGAGGAAGATAACCTCCCTAGGTAAAATTGATGGCAAGGAAATAGTCATTCACAACAAGAAAAACTTCGTGGCGAAGCGTGAACTCTATGGCTCCGGGGGGATTCGAGTGACCAACGTCGGCGAAACATTTCTTGATATGCTCAAAGAGCCCGATATGTGTGGCGGGTTCACACATGTGATGGAAGTGTTTGAAGAATATGCCAAGGAGCACCTTCCGTTGATTGTTAAAACCATTGATAAAGAAGGTAATTCTATTGACAAGGCAAGGGCCGGCTATATTTTGGAAGAGGTATGTCACCTTAGCCACCGTACGATAGATTCCTGGAAGTTATCCGTACAACGTGGTGGAAGTCGAAAGCTGGTCGCATCTCACCCCTATAAAGAGGTGTTTTCCGAAGTCTGGTGCATATCACTTAATCTTTAGGCAACAAAAACCATGGAATACTCAATCGAACGGTGGGTTGCTGAAGCCCCCAGGGACAGGGTCACATTTCGTCAGGCTATTCATATCGTTCTTCAGGCTATCGCATCCAACGATTACCTTAAGCCAAGGATGGTCATGAAAGGGGGGTTACTGCTGGGGATCCGTTATCAAAGCAGTCGCTTTACTGAAGACATTGATTTTTCGACAGCAATGAAATTGGCAGACATCGACAAGGAGGAGTTTCTCAATGAGTTAGATGAATCATTGGCTATCGTCTCCGGCGAGCTTCCCTACCAGGTCACTTGCCTCGTTCAAACGGTTGGCATTCAGCCCAAAAAAAATGTTGAATACGCGACTTTTCCTTCTTTTAACTTAAAAATTGGGTACGCCAGGAACAACAATTCAGCCGAAATGAGACGGTTACGTGAAAAGCAGTGCCCTAATACCATCAAGATAGACTACAGCTTGAATGAAGACAGTCTGCATGTCGATCACATCACACTGACAGATGAGAATGAAATTCTCGCTTATAGCCTTACCGACCTCATCGCTGAAAAAATCCGTTCTATCATTCAGCAGGTCCCTCGCGATCGAGCTCGTCGGCAAGATATTTACGATTTGAATTTTTTGTTCGACAGCGTAGAGCTAGAAGACGCCGAAAAACTGTCGATATTGACATCTCTATTACATAAATCACTTGGCCGACTTGCGACCGGTACAGTGACGCCAGACACGCTTGATCGTGCAGATATCAAAGAACATTCCTCTCGAGAATATCAGACTCTATCAGCAGAAATAGATGGACCGTTACCGGATTTTAACACCACTTATGAGCGGATCAGGCTATTTTATCGTTCATTGCCTTGGGAGCATGTTATAGGGTGGGAGCCATGCTGACTAAGCGCTTAACATTGTGCGAAAAGGGACATAGAAACGAGCAGTTGGACCGTTTTTTTCATTTTAGTACCAGAACACATACTGTTTCTGTATTGATCGATGGCTTTAGTCAGTGCCATGCCTCGCCACATTATGTTGATTATCTTGGTGAGCAGCTGATGGCCATCCACTATACGCAATTGGATAGTGATGGGATCTGCAACGCGATTGAGCAGATACTCAATACAAACTGCGGTTATCCGGGCAAGGCAAGCATTGCCATCATCGTCTCGGATGAAAAAAACTATCGCTATCTCTCTCTGGGTGATACCCGCATCTACTGGCCCACGGCGCGAAAGCGCACTCAGGATCATACGTTAGCACAGCGCTGCGTTGAGCAAGGGAAAGCCCGGGCTGACATATTACGAACACACCCATTGAGGAATCGGGTTACTCAATTTGTTTCAAAAGAGACAGAACATGCGTTCTGTTACCACACCAACAAATGCATCCCAGGTGAACCCATCTTCATGTGTACCGATGGGTTCTGGAGTGAGTTCGATGATGAGATCCTGTACACATTCCGTTCAGAAGAGGCGCTTTGCCATGCCTTTGAGCAAATATCGTCCAGTGAAACTGGGGAAAGCGACAACGTTTCAGTGGTTATGTTGACGGATTACAGTGCGGAGTAATTCAAATCAACGTATACCGATAGTCGCCGTAACCCCAGGCTTTTGACCCGTTGCGGTTTCGCACCACATGGCCATACCTCATGATCATGGCCGCAGAACAGCAGCGTCAGCCTCTCGCATCATCGCGATCGCCTCCTGCGCCGGCAAGGTGAACTGCACCTGGCGACTGGCCACAATATCCAGTGCAAAAACCCGCGTATAGACCTCGGTACTCTCCGCTTTCTCGTGCCCCAATAACCCCTGCACCGCTTTTAATGGCGTGCCCTGGTACAACATGTGCATCGCATAGCTGTGCCGAAACACGTGCGGCGTCACCGGCACACTCAACCGGATCCCCTCACGCCTCGCCATGTGTTCCGCTTTCGTCAACCAATTGCGCACGCACCGATCGCTGATCTGCCAGACGGGCAGGGGGGAACGTTCGCCCGTCTCGGCATCGACTTCAAACAACTCCTTGGTGCTGGCAAACAGCCGGCGCAGCTCGTCCACAAATTGCGGATCGGTCAACGGCACCGTGCGGTTCGCCGACTTGCCTTTCGAGGGTCGGCCTCGACCGGTACGCCGTTGTTTGGCGGTACGCAAGACCACATGCGGCATGGCCACATTGAGCCGAAAATCCCGCCGCCTCAGCGCCAGGGCTTCATTGATCCGGGCGCCGGTATTCCACAGGAGGTTGATCAGCGCATGCTGTGTCCAGTCCGGCAGGAAGTGGAGGAGGGCAGCCACTTCCGGGGCCAGCAGGTACCGAGGCAGCTCATCATAGGTCATGGCCATCTGGCGCAACGACAGCGCACGTTGATAATCGTGCGGTGCCAGCATCGGGGGGGAGTCACCGGCGGGGGCTCCCACCCTGGCCAGTGCCGAGTCATAAGTCATCATCTGCTCCTGTTGCTCTGTCTACCCAGGATCTTCCCCCGGTCACCGGATCGGCCGAGGCCGGATCGCCGGTCGAGGCTGAATACTAAGTGGTCAAAAGAGGGAGGTTGCGCTACGTGAAAAATTCACGCCCTACGCCCCACGTCGACGTTCAGATTTCACGTAGCGCAATGTCTGTCAATATCGAACCAAAACTCACGTTGTCGTCGTCCATGCCGAACAACGCCACACCAGTATCGCCAATCCCTCGTGCCGGTGCACGGGCAATAATTCGTTTTCGCGATCGGTCATCGCCGCCTTCATGCTTCCGACTTCTGGCAATATACCATAAAGAGGAAGCAAAAAGGCGGCTGGCCAGGATCGGCGGTGGATCCCAACAGGATCCATTTACGCTGTATATTGTGTTAGCCTTTCCTGATGGGCACCACATACGGGATAACCGCCCCGAAAATGCCCCTGAAGGATCCGCTTCCGGAAAGTACAGAGAACGGAAATCTCGATCACGTGGCGATGAGAGGAGCAGCACCCCACCAAAGGGCTAGCACACCCTCGCCTTCACCATCATCCACGATGGATTCACCCCCGTCGCCGTTTCAGTAAAGCCCATTATTTATTCGGCTGCTTTGGATTTCCATAGTGTGCTATTCACCACACAACCGGCTCACATATATCTACTGCTGTAACTCTCGTATTATATAAGGCAGACATAAGGTGATATGAATTATGTCGAATGAGTATACGTCAATTGTTGATTGCAACATAGAAATTGCACGAGACATTATTAAATTAAAAAACATGATGAGGATATAATTATGCCAGATTGGGGTGCTTACGGTGATGGTACTAATTGGAGCAAAGAGCGCGGAAGTGGCCGTCAAACAGGCATTCACTGGGGTGGCGGCAGTAATGGCGGCGGTAACAGTGGGGGCAACGGTGGTAATAATGGAGAGGCGGCGTCTACCAGTGTAACAGTTTTAAAACCGGGTGAGTCGGTTACGAACAAATGGGGGGAAGGTAACAATTAACGCGGATGGTCACCCCGTTATGAATGGAACCGTGATGACTGACTTTAATTCATCGTTGGTGGATGACGGCGCGTACGGGGTTACTCGCGTATTGAACTCACTAATTAAAGGCACGCAAACGTTACGTGGCGATAATGTGAATAAATTGAACATGGGTGGGGTATTTTATCCCCTTCCAGGGCATCCGAACGTGGTAGATACCGGTTGATTCTTCGGTGAAAATAACGATAAACCTGAGTATTACTCTAAGGTTGATAACAATACATATTCAGTAACAGCCCAGAATGAAAAACAAGATCTTTACCCTTCTTTAGTGTCTGGAGCTCACAGTGGAAATTCGTCTGCGAGGAGAGCACAACAGAATAAAGCAGAAGATCAGGTTAGAGCCTATCTCAATGAAATCAATGATGCCGTAAGATTCACCGCCGACTTCTTTAAAGAAGCCACGGCAAAATACGGGGAAAACTCTGCCGCCATCGCACGGGAACTGGCTGACTCAGCGAAAGGGAAAAAGATCCGGAATGTCACCGAAGCCTTGCAAGCGTATGAACGATACGGGAGTGCGATACACCGCAAATTCAGTGTGCAGGATCGTGAGGCCATTGCCCGCGCCCTGGAGTCCGTGAATCGCGATCTGGTGGCCAAAAACCTCGCCAAATTCAGTAAAGCGTTCGGTGCGGTAGGCTACACCATCGACGCAGCTGCTCTGGCGGTTGAGTTGGCCAAAGGGACCCGTACCGGCGATTTCAGGTCGTTTTATGTCAAAGCAGAGACTATCGGTGCCTCATTGGCGGCATCGGCCCTTGTTGCCTTTACCTTTGCAGTGTTAACGGCCACGCCGCTGGGCATTCTGGCGTATGGGTTGTTACTGGCCATCACGAGCACGCTCATCAATGATGCATTGATCCAAAAAATCAACGACAAAATCTTCCGTTAAAGCAACCGCCCTACACCTTACCCTGTAGGGCGTTTTTATTCAGCAGCAGATAGAGAAGTCCAAGGGGGATGGATACCATAAAGCAAGCCATATGGTACAAGGCGTAAAGGCCGTTCTTGGCCGGGGCCTCTACAAACAGTCCCCGCGACCAGAACTCATGCGTGGTGTATTTGAGGGCCAGAGTTTCAACCAGACATTTAGCGAAAGGAAACAGCACGGCAGACAGTCCAAAAATGAGGTACATGCCTACCGAATGGCCCTGATTGAAACCGCTGTAATAGACATACGCGGCCAGGCACCCCCACAGAGAGCCATAGATTACATATTTCAGATAAAATGCCTTGGTCATCCCACCTCTCCCATGTTGTCACTCCCGTTCCTGCCTTGGTTACCACTTTACCACTCCTGCGGAGGGAAGATCGAGATCAGCAGTTTGTACCCGTTTCCGAGAAGAGCAGAGAACGGAAAGAAGCTTTGCCTGTCCACATTCTTGCAACAGTACCGGTCAGATGGCCGCTGCAAAAACCTAGCTATCACATCGCCGGAGTAATATAAGATTTTGCATGCACTTCCAAACAAACAGAAATAACTAGCAAGCCCTAAAAAACATAATGCCCCCAACCGTCCATGATAAAGGCACAAGTAAATAAATCCTAGGCGATGCTAAAAACGGCTACCATAGGTTTCCACTTGCGGTTCATGAAGACTCTTATTTATTAGACAGCAACCATGCTAATAGAATGGGAGTTATTACCCTTAAAATCACCTCATTACATATGAAAGGAGTTTATTACTCTGAACTCGACGTCAATTTCAATAAAACCACGTTCCACTTCATCTGCCGGTGGCGATGGTGACTCATTAAGGCAAACACCAAATTTTGCCACAGTTAATATCGTATCGTGCGGAAATCCTGAACTCACCAATTTATTCCTAGTCCGGAGGATGAGTTGCGTATATTTCGAGTCATTTTTAATTGCATCACCCCCACCCCATATAAAATCAATAACTTGTTTTTTTTCACATTGACCACGCAATAGACAATCGAACAATTTAGCTTGATTCTTGCTTAATACTGCCATCTTGTTGTACTTTTGATAATGAAGTGCGTTACCAATCAATACGAATGGACTGCCCGATGAAATTTTATTACTTATCGATTCAAACATTAAACCCCCTCATAAATATCAAAAAAAATAATATATTTAAAATCCATCAATTACATAAGATGAATTCATTGTATCAATAAAACGATAAACACATAAAATAGATTATTACGATGTTATCTACCTGTAAAACTGGTAAGAAACCGTTGCTTATAGAGGTATCTTGCGCGTAATGCCGCCGTGGTGAAAGCCTGTGTTTTTTGTAATCAGTTCATAATTGGGCCGGTCCGCAATTCCAAACTGATAAGCACTACCATCGATGATAGCTCGATGCTAAATGCCTTTAGAGTCTTTCCCAAGCAGACTTAAATGTGCATCACGCTGGTAAAGCCGTACGAAGGATCAACGAGCTGCGCTGCATTCTTTTGTTTGCTCATTAGGCAGAATTGTCTCGCCGGGGCAATCCGTCCTGGTAATCACCAGCCACTATTGTGATCCGGCCTCAGGCGGGTCAGCTAAATAGCGGCGCCTAATTGTGCTACACCGTGCATCAGTCCTTGCTACGCTTGGATTTGCTCTTTGCCGGTAAAAGGAACCGGCTACTGCTACTCACTGGGCAAACATCACCCG
The DNA here is from genome assembly GCF_046715635.1 of Serratia sp. (in: enterobacteria). Classification (GTDB taxonomy): domain Bacteria; phylum Pseudomonadota; class Gammaproteobacteria; order Enterobacterales; family Enterobacteriaceae; genus Chania. Next base: position 16,901 of record NZ_JBKJYW010000188.1, on the reverse strand, counting down.
AAATCGACAGCTGGAGCGGTATTAGGCGCAGTTATAGGGATAGCCCATCGCGGAAGATGTGCCCACCACCGATGCCGTCCTTGTTCAGGGTTGTTGTGGGGTTACGATGCTCGTGTCGGAGTGGTGGTTTTTCTAGTTCGGGTACGGTGGTTTTACTCTGATGGTCATCACGGATGCAAGGCTCCTGGGTGTAACCAGGGTGAGTGCTTGAGAGAGCATATATGGCAGCAATACGGTGATTGTCCCCGGAAATCGGCGAATTGCCCCCGTGTTCGACTTGAAGCCTTTGGTCGCGAATTGCGAGGCGATCGTGGTTTCATTCGGGGGCTAAGAACTCAGTTAGGGTTAACTACGACGATATACGTGGCACTGTAGTTCCCGGGTTTAGCATTGGCGGTGCGCAACCGGGATTTAAGGTACGTTAGGTCTTTATTAACGTAGATAGAGGTAAGATCCGCAGTGACACCATTGCCTAGCGTGAACGGGTTAGGCCCATTGAGTTGGATTTTTGGCGATTCACCACAGTCAGTAAAGAGAGAGAGAGTGCGTTCGCTTACAGAGTTGGGTGCCACAATCCCATGGTCTAACACTCCATTTTCACTGAGCGTGAGCTCACACTTGGCGTTCGGAGGCCGGGGTTTGATACAAAACTCTTCATCGGAGTTAGCGATTTGTGCCCCGGTGAGTTCCCCCCAAGGTGTTGCGACATAGGGGGGTCTGTTCCCGAACCCCACGCCGAATACGACGCACTCGGACCCGGGGCCCGCCCCGTCATGTCGTCCATAAACCGAGGTGTCGATGCTACACGTACTAGCGTCGGTGAGGACCCATCGGTTCGACGCTTTCAGTTCGCAAACCCCGGTAAGAGCCGGGGCGTGGCCATTCTCAATGTAGAGATAGCAGCTTGTGAAGTTCCCGGGTATCATCCCTTTCGAACAATGTACGCCGAATGGACGGACTTTAGTCCCCGCCAGGAATTTAGGTGTATTGCCGGGGGCACGTGTCATAACGGTGGGCCCGGGTTTATAGTACACCCCTGTAGTACAAGAGGACGAACCACAGCGATCGATGTCCAGCGTGGACAAGGCCGGCCAGTTTACATCGGCTGCCGAGGCAGAGCCGAGGATGAGGGTTAGGACGAGGGTTATAACGTTGCGCATTGTTGGCCTGGTGTTGGTTTTATGGATTTACGGTTTAGCATTCCACTATGACCTCAAACTAGTTTGGTCGCCGTCAAATGGTGGTTTGCCCATGTTATCCATCGGACCACATACTCACGCACCTGTGCATTAGTCTCTGTCCCCGACAGTCTACGATGCCTAGCCTGCTCATAAAGCCGCGCGATATGTGCCCGATGGTTCTCTTCCGCCCTCGGCGCTAGCCGGGGCCCTTCGGGGATATACCACCCCGGCCAGTCAAAGCCATTTTCCATCCTCCCCATCTGTGTCTTATTCGGAGGCGCCTCAACGCCACCCAGGTCAAAAAATTCATGCTGGTGCTTAATCGCCTTGCGTAAATACCAGCGCGTTTGCGTGAATACAATAAAGTCGCCCATGTACTGTGCATAAAAGAGGTCCTCCCTGCCACAAAAGTATCCGTCAACATACCGCAACAGGCACCCGCCAATCAGCGGGCTCAGCGCACAGCCCCGGCAGATGCCCTTCTACGGTGTCAGTATCTCGCCACCGTCCTCGACGCTGTAATACAGCCATTGCCGACAAAGGCCCCGACACACCGGATCGTGGACATGCCACTGCAACTGACTATCCACCTGATGTTTCAATATATGCCGGGAATACCCGCAGATTTCCGTGCGATACACGTAACGCCATCGGGGTTCATGCCAGCCTGCTGCGACCCGGCGGGTCGTGCCGCTGACACCCTCGTGCCCCTCCAGGTGGTGGCAGTCCACCGGTCGGGGCAAACCCGCTTCGATTTGCATGGACATCCACTTCAGCACTAGGCATCATGATGCCGACCACCGCACCGAGCTTTTGCCCTATCTTCGATACGCCTGCATCAGCGACAGTCGGTACTTCTCTGCCTGGACGCCATCGCGCCTGCTGCAGAGGCCACTTGAACCACACACCCCATACATCCCATACATCGGCATTGGCCGGGGCATGCCGCTTCCCAGTCCAGCGCCGCGTTTTCCTCTGTCTGCTTGTCTGTCACTGCCTGCTTGACTTCTCTTACTCATATTCCAGTCTGAACGTAGCCACCGCACTGAACGGTCCGCGCCCAATGCTCTGGCTCCTGATGGCGTCCGGCTCGCCTTGCACATACGCTTTCAAAGCAAGACGATTGTCCCCTTCTTGCACCAGATACTTATCGCTCGCCTCATTTATCGGCACCGGCTTGGCCTGTTGTGTCTCCAGTCCTATCGCGATACCCGTAGCCTGACTGCCACTATCGATGGCCAGCAACCCAGGCAAGGCAGCATTTTCCTGACCCAGGAAGGTGACGTTCACTGTCTTGCCCAGACTTAAATCACACTCTGTCAGATGAATACTGAATGGCTGCCCCTGTGTGCGCGTGTGCAGGTACAGGGACTTGTCGATGACAGTACCAAAATCCAACGTGATTTCTTCTTCGCCCGGCGGTATCACACAGGGCTCGGCCACCAGGGTGCCGTACAGGTGAACGTTTTTTTCCCCAGCAGCCGATGCAGGAGCGATCGTCAGCACGGCAAGCAGGGAAACAAGTCCCCCCACTGTCACTGCCCGGTCAAAAAAACGGTCTTTATTGCGTTTCATCTCGGGCTCCTTATTGGTAGTCGGCACGCAGCGTCACCCAGGCCTCAAAAACTCCCTCAGTCAGCGTCGCCCCCGCGTTCTTCACCGGCACAGCCTCCAGACGCGGCGGGTTGGCCAAGTCTATCTTCAGCGTGCTGTTTGGCGTAAACGGCTTATCATTCTGGTAGACCCGGATACCCAGGTTCGCCTTGTCGGTCAGCAGCGCCTCACTGTCGAACCCTGTTGCACCGCCGCTCAGACTCAGCGTCAACGCACTGTTGCCGCTGCCGGCGCCTTCGCAGGTAATTTGATAGTTCATCCGCTGGCGGTAGTTTACCCCGTCCACTTTCTTGATACCCACCTGTTCACCGAAATTCACATCAATCCGGTTGCCGTCGTTGAGGGTGCACGGTGGCGGGGTTATCAACGTGCCGTGAAACGTCATGTTCGCCTCACCGTCCTTTGCCTGTGCCAGGGTGATATCCCCCATCAGGCAGAAGGCCAGCAACAAGACTCTTATCGTTCTGGTCATGATCCGCTCCCGTTACTGGTAATCCACGTTCATTGTGGCCACCGCAGTAAACTCATCGCCCGTCAGAGTGGATCCACTTTTTTGCACCGGCACCACCCAAAGCTCGGGTTTTTTCGGGTAGCTGAAGTTCAGCCAGGTGTTGACGGAGAGCTTGGTCGCCCCAGTTTGTAATTTAATGCCCAGCGCCGAATTGCTGGTCTTCAGCAGCGTGCCATCAAAGCCTGCAACGATACCCTGCACCTTCAGCTTCATGGCGTTGGACGGGATATTCTTGCAGTCCAGCGTGTAATTCACCGGCATCCGGTAGTTGTTGCCGTCCACCCGAGTCGTCATTACGTCACCGAACTCCACTTCAATCGGCCGGTTGTTATTGATAACGCACGTGGGGGCCACTACCGTCACCTTCACGGTGATCGTGGCGTCCCTGGCCCCCACCGCTATTTGCGGTAACGTAGCCAATAGTCCGAATAGCAGACAGGCCTCCTTCCGGTAGCGCATTGTTCCGTTCATGGCCACCTCAATCATAACTCAGATGAAAATCCACCACAGCGCGGTAACTGCCAGCCATCAGGCTGGCCAGCGTGCGCTCCGGGGTGACCCGGTACGTGAGTGTATTCTGCCCAGGGATCAGCAACAGCGGTTTACCCCGACTGCCCAAACGCACGTCTTCGCCCTGGCCGTCTTCCAACCGCAACCCCAGCCCGGAGATGCCCTGTGCCTTCACCAGGTGCGGGTTGTCCGCGTCACGGGGGGCATTAAAACTCACCGTCACTGCCGGCTGGTTATCCGCCCAGGTCAGACCGCCGGTACGCACGTCCCGGATGCTGGCCGGGCTGCGTAAGCAATCCACTAAGCGCAGTTCGAACCGCACCGACTCGCCACGGGCGCCAATGGCCTGCAAACGGCCCGTCCCCGTCTCGCCCAGCGTGATATCCTGACTGGCGCTGGTCATTTCCAGACGACAGGCGCTCTCCGTCAGCGCACCATGCACGTACAAAGTACCGTTGGCACCCTCGACGTCCCAATTATCCACCGTCGCCTGCGCCGCCGGCAGTAACCACAGCATGGCGCCCAGTGTCAGCGGCGCCATCAGGGCCAGCCCGCCCAGCAAGCCGAAGTAACACACCTCGCCCAGCCAGTACCGACGGTGCGGGTACGCGTTTATCTTTCCGGTCATAACCCTTTCTCCCTTACCCTTCTCACCATCGCGGCGAGAGCGTAGTTCAACCACACTGCCGACTTGTCACGCCGGTTCAGCCGCCTTTTTTCTCTGGCACCACCGTGCAGGTACTGCCACTGCAACTGAAACTCAGCGTCGGCCGGCCACCATAGTCGTTGACATAGGTCAGCACCGGGCTGCCGCCCACACTGGTCGTGCTCACCGTCAGCGGCAAGCTACCCATCGGTGGCACCATCATCGGCTCAAAACCCTTGACACCCGGGCCGCCCTTCTTATTGCTCGCGTCCACAAAGGTGACGTAATACGGCGTCGGGTTGTTGACCACGTACTTGTCACCCTGCTTTGTCAGTGTGATCTGCTCCTGCGGTGGCGCGGCGCTCTTCTCAATCGCGATGCCAACCGGCCGGTAGAACAGTTTGATGCGCGTCTGCAGCGCGATTTGCAACGTGTTGGACTTGGTACTTCTTGGCGGGATTTCCCGCAGGTTGAAGTAATAAATCGTTTCGCGGTCTTGCTTGAGCAACTTCGTCGCTGGCAATGCCTGAATTTTAACCTGGCTTGGCTTGCCAGGTTCGATACGCTGTACCGGTGGTAGGACCGTCAGTGGGCTCTGGATTTTTTTGCCTTGCTCGTCCTCAATCCAGCCCTGCGCAAGGTACGGTAATTGCTTGTTCTGGTTGCTAACGTTCAGGCTCACCGAGTTCTGGCTACCGTCAAAAATTACACGAGTACGGTCCAGCGCAATGGCGGCCTGCGCCTGTTGGGCAGCCATTGCGCCCAGCAGGGCTAAGGTCAGCAGCCCCGGTTTGCATGGGCTGCGGTGTAAAGAGGTCGTCGTGTTCAATAAGTCGTTTCGCATTGTCTCTTTCCCGGCCTCAGGGCCTGTGAATAGTATTGGTTAAAAACGCATACCATTTGCGTCATTCAGCGGTGAAGGCTGTGTCGTCACGCCCTTGGCGTCGGTGCTGTTACCGCATCTGGTGGTACCGGAACCGTGAGTTTATCGCTGTCATGCTTTCCAGCGCTCACAGGATGGCACGGCAGCAGCAACATATTCATCAGCATGTCCGCCGGCAGCGGCGTCGGTATCTGCACCTCGCACTGCGCCTCACCGTTCCAGTGTACCGTCATGGTGTCACCGGCGTTAATGCCGCTCAGGCACCGTGCTGCAGTTGATTGATTTGGTGTTCAATAAACATAATGACTGTGCCACGAATAAGCCCCCGTACCGCATGCCGGTACTGACTCCCAGAGAGCTCCAGGTCTTGTCTGCCATTGCACAGGGAGTCCAGCCTGGCAGATTAGCCAGACAGCTCGGGCTACACGTTAAAACGATCAGTTCCCATAAATGCACCGCCATGCGCAAGCTCGGATTCTCTCGCAATCACGAATTGTATCACTGGTTGAGCCGTCAAGGCGGCCTGGTGAAAAACCCCATCAACACCCGGGGATCAGCCCCTGTTACAGTGCCAATGAATCCCTCAGGAAAAGACCACCAAGCCTTTACTCTGCGTCAGGACCTGTTGGCGCACGAGCAACAACTCGCACGTCAACGTGTCGAACTGGAGTCACTGCGCCAGGAAGTCACCGCGTTGCGGAAAGGAAAATTATCACTTCCCGTCGTCAACGCCCCAATAATGTCGGACCAGCAACAGTTACAACAATGGGTTGTCGGGCTGGGAGATGCCTAGCGAGTCTCACCCGATGCACGTCGTACCACAGTCCTGCTTCACTAGGCAACCCAACAGGCCGAGCATGAACGCGAGCGACTGCAGCGGGAAGCCCAAGAGACATTGCTGGCGTTGCGCAAAATCCAGCAGAACAATGAGCAGAAACTGGCCAAGCAGCAGGCGATAACGAACCCGGCACAGACTGAACTTGCAACATTGTGTAAACAAACACCATAGAACATGACACCAGCGTAATTGACGGATGAGAAAATCCGCCGGTCCTATGCGGCAGGTTAGGCGTTGGGCCAGGATATCCAAGCACTGATGGTCGAACGCCAAGATTGGGGAGTCCCCGTTGATTGTGATGGCCTATTAGCTGGTGTTATCAACAGCGTATCGGGACGCTTACAGTTGCCACCGGGAACTAAACAAACTGATGGAAAAGGCCGATGCTACCGCCAGTGCAACACACGAGAAAAAGCTTAATGTTCAGGGACAACGCGATGACGATTACTTCACTGAATTCATAAAGCAAAAGACGTCGAATAATCTCCGATGGGCTTCTGGTATTGAGTGAACTATGCAGGTGCCCCCGATAGTCGGGGGATTCTATAGTGGGGAGGTGGTCAAGGAAACGTCGACGGACGGGACAGTGATTCAGGATATGGACCTGGCCATCAAGCTCTTGTCGCAACCGCTGCCAGAACCGTATTCTCTTTGGATAAGGGGTGATCTCGCCCGGAAATAACAACCATTTCATCATCGAGCCAAGGTTCGCAAATGAGGTTTAGCTCGGTTGCTGGTCCTTCCAGAAAAGCGACATCAATTTCAAAGTGCTCCACCATCTTGCTGATTTCCTGGGTATTGGCGATTATCGACTGTGGCATCCAGCCATTGTCTTTAGCGAACCCCTTCAACATATCGGGCAGGAAATAGCTACCAATGGTTTTAGTGCAGCCCAATCTGAGCTGATTATTCTGAGCATCCTCACTAAACAACACTCCAACGCCTTGCATTCGAGCGAGTAGTTCATCTGCGACGGGTAATAATTTCCTCCCCTCATGGTTTATATATAGCCGGGCATGCTGTCGGTCGAACAGACGTACGCCCAATTGGTTTTCCAGCTCGGCTAGCGCTTGAGACATAGCACTCTTGGTCATGAATAGCGCCTCAGCGGCGAGCGTCATGCTGCCGTTGTGTGCGATAGAGACAAAAACTGACATTTGTTTGAAGGTAATATTCATCGTTTAATTTTTCTAAACCCAATGTAAATTATAACTAAATTTTTTAAATGATAACGGATAGCTATAGTTTGTACAGCAGAAGAGATAAAGAAAAAGAGAGGTGATAACGTGTTAAGGCATTTACATCATAAAGTTCGGGGATTACCTACACCTGTAGCAGGTTTAGCCTTGGGGATCGCAAGCTTAGGTTGGTGTTTAGAGAATGCTTTGCCGCTGCATGGTATAGGGCAAAATACAGGGGCTTTGATTGCGGCTGTGTTGTTATGTGTAATAGCGGCACGCTTTATTCTTCATCCCGACACATTAGCACAAGATCTCAAGCATCCGGTCATGGGTAGCATCATTCCAACCTTTGCGATGGCTGCTATGGTCGTATCTAAAGCCCTTGGCCATTTTCTGCCGTTAGCGGGTCAAATTCTTTGGGTGGGGGCGGTCCTAATACACTTGACTGCGCTGACTTTTTTTATCTATCACCGTGCGCAACAGCCTAATTTACATCATATGGTGCCGAGTTGGTTCATACCCCCAGTGGGGATTATCGTAGCCGATGTATCCTGTCCAGCCGATGCCTATACCGAGTTTGCTCTGATTTTACTGGCAATGGGTATGGTGAGTTACCTGCTGATGCTGCCCATCATGATTTACCGTTTAATGTTTCGTAGTGAAGTGCCGGATGCGGCAAAACCGACTATCGCGATAATGGCGGCACCTGCCAGTTTGTCATTAGCGGGTTACCTGACCGTCGTTAAAGAACCTTCAATGTTGATTTGTGCAGTGCTGCTTGGCGTGGCGTTGTTGATGACAATCGTGATTTACTGCGCTTTTTTCCGGTTGATGAGACTGCCGTTCAGCCCAGGTTATGCTGCCTTTACCTTCCCGATGGCGATTGGTGCAACAGCGCTTTATAAGATGGCGAACCTGTTGAGTAGCTATCCACAGGCCGCCGAGTATGCACACCAGCTTTACATGATGGCGACAGCAGAAGCTGTAGTTGCATCGCTGGTTATTAGTTATGTCTCTGTACTGTTTATCCATCACTATTTAATCCCGAAAAATCGGCACTTTCATCAAGGTGTGGTGAAATGATGGGATAGAGAGGGTCCACTATAAAAAAGTTCAGGTTTTTATTATTCCAGCAGCAGCGGTAGTTTTATTTTTAGGTTGTTTTTCTTGGACACTGTTTTTATAATTTTGATATAAATAGTCTCTGCAAAAGGCTTTTCAAATGATAGACCTTGATGATTATATTATTCGATAAAAAATGGAGTTACCATGACATTCAAAAAAATCTTATCACTCGGCATTTTGCTTTTGCTCTCTCTTTCGTTTTTTGGGGTGACACCTATTGTATTAGCTGCCTCCTCAGCATCCGATGTACCGATGAAAGCTCCCCCTCTGGAAGAGGGAAAGGAATACATCACGCTGCCCTACACCGTGAGCTCCCAGCCGCCAGTTGTGGAGTTTTTTTCTTTTTATTGCGGCCCTTGCTATCAATTCATCAATGAATACCCAGTTTCTGATGCGATAAACCGCGCTCTATCAGAAGGAAAAGTCACCAAGTATCATGTCAGCCTTATGGGTGTATTGGGTAATGAACTGACGGAGGCCTGGGCGATAGCGATCGTTTTGGAAAAAACCGAGCTGTTGGAGCGCCCTTTGTTTGAAGCAGTACGAGATGGAAAACTCAAAGGTATAGAAGATATTAAGTCTATTTTTTCCCAATTTGGCATTGAGACTGAAATCTACAAAAAAATGCAACAAACCCCCTCTGTTAAAAATACGATAACCATTCAAAATGCAGCCATAAAAAAATTTAAAGTTAAAGGCACCCCAAGTTTTTACATTAATGGAAAGTATCAAATCAATAATTCAGGGATTGCAGCAACATCATCACAAACGTACGTGGATAACTTTGCCAAGGCCGTTAAAATATTATTGTCTCAGTAATATTTCAGGCTCTGTCGCATTAACAGTATGAGGTCAGTATAAAGTAGCACTGCCGGTTTTTAGGCAGCCAACAGATAAAATTGTTCCGCTGTGGATAATCCATCACCGAGTGGATGCTGACATTGCCCTTTACGTATCATCTGTAGCAGTTCGGTACCTGCTAACAGGGTCTGTGCGGCTCTGTCGCATTAGTGACATGAAGTTGTCCAAAGTTGCGTTGTTGGTTATTTAGGCAGCCAGCAAATAGAATTGTTCCGCGGGTGACTATTCCCCAATTTTCGGGTGTTGATATTGCCCTTTTCGTATCATGTTGAGCAGTTCGATACCGGCCAGGATCGTCTGTGCCCGTCGAAAGGATTTGAATCCCAGCATGGATCGTGTCCGGCGTTTGATATTACGGTGATCTTGTTGGGGTTTGAGGGCCAGTGATGTAAAAAACCACGTTAAGGAGATAATTCATTGTTTATGTTAAAATTCAATGGCCTTAACTCCCCGTTCAGAATATCCTCCGATAACGAAAACGTATAATGGCCCAACATATTTATATGACCATGTATCAGCGGGGATAATCTTGCCAGATGTTCCTCCTCAGGTATTTCGCCCGACTGGCGAAGATGTGACAGCGCCTCCTGCATGTAAAGCGTGTTCCACAACACAACCGCATTGGTTACCAGGCCCAAAGCACCCAATTGATCTTCTTGTCCCTCACAGTAGCGTTTTCTGATCTCGCCGCGTTGCCCGTAGCAAATAGCTCGAGCCACGGCATGACGTCCTTCTCCCCGGTTGAGCTGTCTCAGTATCCGGCGTCGATAATCTTCATCATCAATATAGTTGAGAAGGTACAAAGTCTTGTTAACACGGCCAACTTCCATAATCGCCTGAGCCAGACCAGATGGTCGGGTACTTCTAAGTAGCGAGCGAATAAGCTCAGATGCATGGATGGTCCCCAGCTTTAGTGATCCCGCCATACGCATCATTTCATCCCATTGGGATTCTATTTTCGACAGCTCAACACATCCCCGTGCAAGCTCATCCAGAGTACCATAATGTGCTGTTTTATCTGCCCGCCAGAATACCGCCTCGCCAGCATCTGCAAGGCGAGGGGAAAATTGATAGCCCAACAACCAGAACAGACCGAAAATGATATCGCTGGAACCTGCCGTGTCCGTCATGATTTCTACCGGATTCAACCCGGTTTGCTGCTCCAGAAGCCCTTCCAGCACAAAGATGGAATCACGAAGCGTACCGGGAACGACAATGCCGTGGAAACCGGAATACTGGTCGGAAACGAAGTTATACCAGGTGATACCGCGTCCTGAACCAAAGTATTTGCGGTTAGGTCCGGAATTAACCGTTTTTACCGGTGTGACAAAACGCATGCCATCAGCGGAGGCAACTTCACCACCACCCCAGTACCCTGCAAGCGGTAGCGTCGACTGAAAATCAACCAACCGAGCATTTGCACTGACCAACGTTTCTGCCCGCAGATAATTTTGCTTAACCCAGCTCAGCCGATGGCGAGTAAGCGCAGGAATATTATGCTTTATCAGTGGTTCAGGCCTATATTGCAGGCCTCAGCCAACAATGTAGCGCACAGACTGACGTTCAGATCCTGTGCTCGTGCGCCTGATTCACTGACGTGGCTGAATTCACGGGTAAAACCAGTTCGTGCATCAATTTCAAGCAACAATTCGGTCAGATCAACCGGTGGGATGAGTTCCCTTATCCGGCGATTCAGTTGTATCAGTGCCAGTGGTTCATACAGTTTATCCAGACTGCTGATCGTCAGTGAGGGATACTTACCCTCATTACTGATGTTAACCGCAGCGTTATGTGCAAAACGCGAAGCCACTGATTTCCACGTTTCATCAAGCCGCGTAGCCAGTTGTTCTGCTGCTTTAATTCCGTCTGATGGATGACCCAGAGCCCGACATACCGGGATCCGTTGCGCCTGCCATTCAGCTCCCTGAAGCAGTTTCTGACGTGGATCGCCCCACCTGTCACTGTTTTCCAGCCAGATATCACGCCGCCGTAAAGAATCCTGAAGACGTTCCAGCAGGCACAACGAATAACCCGCGCGTAGAATCCGGCCATATCTGTCGTAAACAAGGCGTTTCCAGGGGCCGGAAATGATTTGCTCTGGTGCATCGTCGAGAATGCGTTTTTTTGAGCCATTCAGTTCGGCCAGATACCCCCCCATGTCAGGGTAGTTGTCGCCTCTAACTGAAAAAAATCCAGGGGGCTGGAGATGATCATGGGAAGCTATTCACCAGAACGTAAAGCGGCGGTGATCGCCAGAATGTTACCGCCGCATAATCAGTCGATTTACCAGCTCTCACGCAAGGAAGGCATCCCCGCCAACACACTTTATGGCTGGCGCTCTCAGGCGGGTATCCCGCCCCAGCCCGCGACTGATAATGGCAAGCCACCACAGGAATGGCCCCAGGAGGCGTAATGCTTGTCAGTTAAGCTTTTAAAGGTGGCCGCAACGGATAACGTTGCGGCCTCTTTTTTACTGCTCTCGGGTATCCACGTCTCCGTCACGCGGGGCGGTCTCGATGTTAAGCACGGCGTATGGCGAAGCCTCTTCTTTAAAAAGAAGGCCGTGGAGACCATCTGGCGGACCGCCGTTATCCGCCTGCTGCGCGGCAGCTACGATAGCATCATGCCCGGCATGCTGCCGGGTCTGGGCCACATTCGCGACGAACGCCAGTGGCGCCGTTATCTGCAGGCACAGTACGGCCGGTACTGGAAGGTGCATTTTGCGAAAAAGACCCGAGGGGCATGGCACAGCGTGAAGTACCTGGGCCGGTACCTGAAGCGCCCGCCGGTGTCGGCTTCCCGCCTGCGGCACTACTGTGGCGGCGCGGTGGTTCATCACTATCTCGATCACCGCACGGGGAAGCATAAACGCCAGACGCTGAGCCAGGAAGAGATGATCGGGCGCTATATCAGCCATGTTCCGGCGCGCCATTTTAAGATGGTGCGTTACTCCGGGTTTCTGGCCAACCGCAAAAGGGGAACGCTGCTGCCCCGTGTGTATGAAGCCCTACAGATGCAGGCGCGGGAAAAACCGGAGAAGCCGGGATTCGCCGTGCTGATGAAGGGCTTCCTGGGCACGGATCCGTACAAATGTATCCTGTGTGGCGACCGACTGCGTTTTGCCAGCGCTCAGGCAGGTACCCATGCAACGGAATTGCTGTCAGAAAGGTTGAGAGGAATGGAGAAAAAGCGATGGTTGCGAATGCCTGAATTGGATCAGTACGCCTGAAAAGTGGCTTTCCGGTTAAAAACACATCAAAGGCGGCATTTTCATACATATACTGATGAATAACCTCGTCATCAAAGGGATGAACTGCGGTTAAATTCATGGTCAGTCGCTCTCAAAAGATGCGATTCAATCTCCTAACCATCAAGCCGCGCAATTACGCCAAACAGCAGTGCGCGAAGTTTTTCGTCAAACCGGTATAGCTCAACGCCATATTCAAAATATTCATCCTTCCTGTAATGTTTACCGCCAGTGCTGGTTAGGTCTAACAGGGGATGAAGGTAAATTTTGAAGTGATAGTAACTTATCTGGCTCAGGTACTTTCTGCTTCAGCCTCATCCAGAAATTCAAGCTGTTTGCTCTTAAGGTCGTTAACCAGATCGGCAGGTGTGCGATAAGGCTTGCTGTAAAGGGTTGTTGGCATCGCGACATCATCCCTGAAAAGGCAAAAAAAAAGCCCACTAACTTCCCCGAAGGGTTGTTGCAGGCATCATTGGTATTAATATTACTCTGTTTGACGTACACGTCAACAGGAATTACTCAAAAAAGAGCAATCAGCACCACACTGGACGTTCAGGTTATTCTGTCCAGTCGCCCAGGCCATCCCCAAAATCAATATGTAGTACCGGTCGCAGCTGCCAGGCGCGCAACATGTAGTGTGTCGGGCTGGCAGTCATCTTCCCCCCAGCCCCGTACGGCACCAGTGGCCGCTCCCGTACCTAGACAAAACGGCCCTATCGGAAAAAATGTCCAACCTGGGCGCCAAGCAGATTGGAATTATTTATATACATGTGTTTCCTACTTTACCAAAAAACGGATCTGACGGAGAAAAGGCGTACCGTCGGTATGTAATACTCACAGTGTATGTATCAACCGTATTGTATGTACTACATGTATTATCTGTACTGTATGTACGATTTGTATTTTATGTATTGTGTATAGCCTACGCAACGATTACACTGTCGCCATTACCCCTCACCCAGGAGAGACACTGTGAGTAGCCTTGCCCCCGACACCGTACGACGCATTGAGGACGCCGCCGCTTCCCTCATCGCCGCCGGCACCCCGAACCCGACCAACGAGCAGGTGCGCCAGCACCTGGGTGGCGGCTCTCTGTCCCACATCTCCCCGGTGATGCGTGCGTTCCGCGCCCGCCAGCGCGAGCGGGCCAGCGAACAGACTCCGGCGCTACCGCCGGAGCTGCTGCAGTTGCTCACTGGCCAGTTGGGACTGCTGTGGCAGGCCGCCTGTAAGCAGGCGGATGCGGACACCCTGGCGGCGCGTGAGCAGGCCGACGCGGATATCGCCCAGGCTGACCAGGAGCGCGACGCCGCCTTGGCAAACGTGTCACAGCTGGAGTCCGAGCTGGCGGTGCTGCGTGAGGTGGTCACCGAGCGCGACCGTCTGCTGGCAGAGGTCCGTGAGCTGCGGGCCGAAGCGCTGCCGCTACGCGAGCAGGTGGCCCGCCTGACCGCCACCGGCGAACACCAGGCGGCACAGCTGCAGGAAACGAAAGCGGAGCTGAAGTCCGCCAGGGAGGAAAACCGTACCTTGCAGGGCGAACTGCTGGCCCTGGCGCGTCAAGAGTTCACTGGCGGGAAGGAGAAGGCATGAAGACAGAAATTCGGGCCTGCGTGAAAGCATTTCGTCAGGCGCTGCAGCTGGCCGCCGGCGACCGTAAGGAGCAATGCCGCGGAATGGCTCGCTGGCACACTGATGTCAGTAAATTTCCGGGCGGCAGTTGCGGTCTGACCAGTCACTTTCTGGCGCAGTACCTGAAGGATCATGATGACACACTGTGTCCGTACCTCCTGCACCTGGACGCTACTGAAGCCTTTAGAAAGGCAACGGGTTCTACCGTTCACGGCCACGTTATCGTCGCACTGGACGGGGATTACATTGACCTGACGCTGGATCAGTTTAAGGAGGAATATAACCACTGCGTCACGGACGAACCAATAGGATCGAACGGCCCGCTGGGGCAGCTTCTGGCCGATATTCGCAAGTATTCTGATGATGATAACGCCATCCGCACGCGTGACATTAATCTCGAGGGAGGTGAGAAGCTGTATGACTGGTTACGCAGCACAGCGGATGATCTTCTGGCAAAGGATCCGGAGTGGCAGGACTGGCAACGCAAGACGTCGGAATGCAGTGAAAGCCTCCGTGGAGCCATTGGATTTAACTTCCCGCCAGCTGTAAGCGGGAACGGCGAACCGTAATCCACCCCAGAGGAGGCGCTGACATGCCGCATTACAATGGCCGCTGGTACCGCTACACCGAACCCGAACGGCGCGAGTATGGGGAACGTCAACGCGAGGAACTGAGCCGGGACTGGCACGCGTTGTGGATCAGCAGGGCAGGCCTGAAAGACAGGTTCTGGACGGACAAGGCTATTGCTGACTTTCTGGGGCCGCCTCAGAAAGCGGGGCCCATCAGTGCCTGGACCAGAAATGAAGTGCTGGCCACCGAGAAAACGACGGAGTTCAGAAACTGGATGGAAAAGCGGCGTGCCTGGCTTGATACCCGCTGCCGACTCCAGGATATTGCGTATGCCAGTTATGGGCTGCTGGCGATCGGCTGGGATATCAGTGCGCCGGAAAAACCAGTGCGTTTTCAGGAATTGGTCTGGAATGAGAAGAACCAGGACCTGGTCGATTATTCACATAAATGGATAAACTCGCCATTCACTGGCGCCGAATTTAATGGCTGGGAACCGGACGAGGTGGCCTGCGCTATCTGCGAGTGGTTTATTAGCCAGAGCCAGGAAAGCAACATACTGGTAAATAAGCCATGAGCCGGACATCCTGCACAGGAAACGTCCATCTGATAGTCACGTGCACGCGGCGCAAAACCGTGGCGGCCGGCGGAACCGTCTTCCCTGAGGAGTGCAATGCCGGTATTGTCTATGAGAAGTGGCGGGAAAGACTGGCGCAGGCCAGCTACGAAAATCCCACCATGACGGCCGGGGATTTGTATACCGGTCAGCACTGGAGCAGGGCAGCTGCAGCTGCGGCACGTACCGGAACCGAATTATGGGTAATCTCTGCAGGTCTGGGTTTCCTTCATGTAAACGATAGGGTTGTACCGTATGACGCCACGTTTGCCACGATGCCTGTCTGCCACCAGGATATGTGGTCTAATTTAACCTCTAGTCCCCCCACCGAACGCCGCTGCGCCTCGCTGCATGAACTGATGCAAAAAAGACCTCTGGATCGCTTTGTGATCGCCGCCTCTCCCGTCTATCTGCGGGCCGTGGAAGCGGATTTAAGCGCGGGCAGGGGGGAACTTCTTTCACCAGAGCTGCTGACGATTGTCACCTCGAAAGGCTATCAGGGACACCTGAGGGATAACGTCAGGTATACCAGTGCCGGAATGATGAAGATGCTGAACACCAATATGGCCGGGCTTAATATCAGTTATGCCCTGCCGATAATTGAAAAGAGCCGCCTGGCCATGACTGCGGGCTGACGGGTTATTTGGGGTCGAGGCGGTCAGTAACGCCCCCGTTACCGCCGCCACCCCGTATGCAGACGTGCAGGCGTCTGATACTCATGGGATTATACCGCAGTCGCCAGTAATGGCTAACCGAAGCAGAGACCGTAACAGATTGCGTGTTTGGGGGGTCAGTTTGGATATAGGAAATTGTCGGGAGGGAACACCCGTTCGGCTAATCTGCACAGCCGTGTAACTGGCCGATCAGGCGGTGGGGACCACTTAAGCCCCGTTAAAGCGATCCCTTCACGCTGACGTTCATGGATTAAAGAACGTTCGAACTCGGCAAAAGCCCCCATCACTGAGAGCATCAGGTTTGCCATGGGGGAATCGGCGTCCACGGCGAGGTGCAGTTTTCGCCTGACGCGACGCTTTTCTTGACCGTGCTTTTTCACCTTCCACTCGCCTTCGCCGAAAACTTTTAATCCGGTGGAATCGATAACGAGATGGGCAATCTCGCCGCGTGTGGGGTTTTTCAAAGGGGTGCAGACGGACTTCGCTCGTCTGCTGACGCAGGAATAATCCGGGCAACGAAGCGGGAGCTTCATTAATGTAAAAATGGAATCAATGAAGCCCTGAGCGGTACGTAGCGTGAGGCGAAAGACGCGTTTGAGCATCAGTACGGTGGAAATAGCTAACGCAGAATAACGTTGTGGACGCCCTCGTGAAGTCGTTTTTGGCTCGTCGTACCAGGCCTGGATGGCCGACTCATCAAGCCAGAATGTCAGTGAACCCCGATTGACGAGAGCCTTGTTGTAGGCGTTCCAGTTGGTGATTTTGAACTTTTGCTTTGCCACGGGATACCGCCAGAGGGGGCAGGAATGTGGTGA
>NZ_JBKJYW010000187.1:0-6388 GCF_046715635.1 Serratia sp. (in: enterobacteria) | reverse complement strand
TATCCCTGCGCGCACCAGTTCGTGGTCATCAACAAGAAGAACGCTAATCAAGGAAAATTCTCCAAAATAAGGGAGTAACGCAATCAATCAGCCTCTGTCATCTAAACAGATATTACTTGGTTTTCAGTAAAGAATGAATACAGATTAATACTTACTCTCGGTTAACTATGGCCAGGTTGGTAGACCCCTGCGCCACCTTTGTTGCGATTAATCCACTGGTTAGCGGATAAAAAACCATCAAGCCTTTTCGGCTCAATACATTACCACCATGATACGCCATTTTACGCCATCTGGCGGGAAAATTAATCGTTGTTTTCTCTAAACCAGATAATAACCACACGGCCAATCATTACACGTAACCATATGAATTACAAAAAGATAACAAAATTATGCCATTTTTAATCACGTACAAACCGCTGTAGTGAAACCCTTATTCAGGATACATAACCGTTGTTGACGGTGAAAAGGTGACATTTCAAGAGAAAATAACCAACTTAAATGTCAATAGGTTGCAGTTAAAATAGTTATTCACAACATCGAATTAAGCCAGTATTACTTTATAAAATTCACGCTATCCGAGGGCGCGCACATCCGGTAGCTAACTATAAATGAGTATGCGAAGGAATTACACCACTAACAGAAAAAAAGGCCTTGCCCACCTGTCCACAGCGGCATAAAGCCCCCACCACACGGCCTCACACGATACGAACCTCCCATGCTGTGCTATACTCCGCGCCCTCAATGAGGCACGGGGTCTGCCTGGGTGAGTCGGCAGCCGGTCGTTGTGCATCTAACCACATTTCACATTTCACTTCAGGCTTATGCCTTAAAATTCAGGAGATAAAATGAGCAACGTTGACTTCACTACGTCTGCAAACCCGGAAGCGCTGGCCACCGAAGTTGCTTGCCTAAAAGCGACTTTGACGTTGATATTAAAGGCAATTGGCCAGGCTGATGCCGGTAAAGTGATCATCAATCTGGAGCGTTTTGCCGCTAAGGTGGATGATCCGGATCAAGCTGAAATCTTCAAGAACAGTATTCAGCAGATCAAGCACGCCTACCGCCAATAATCCGCGCGTTATCAGGCCCTCGTCTGGGGTCTGATAGCGGCTTGGTGATGTAATGACTACCACATCCCAGCGGTTGAATGATAAGTTTGGCGACAGAATATTTTCGTCCTTTTCTTATATCAACATTCATCCTAGCGCGTTGATTATCAGATTAACAAACAACAATAGGATTAGTCCCATTTAAACATTAATAATATTGTGGGATTTTTATTACCCCATTATTGTTCATCACCAATAAATAGCCCTATAAACGAGAGATACCCCCCCCCTCTTCGCCCAGGCATCCGCACGTGCATACTGCCAAGCACCGTTTTCTTTGGGGTAATTGGCCCGCAAGGCGCGGGCAGGGTTGGATTACACTCAGACTACTAATTATCTGACTACCATCACCGAGATCTTGGCGTGGCGGACAATAGCGGCCGCATTCGAGCCGAGTAGGTAGGTTTTGACACTAGGACGGCGGGAACCAATCACGATCAGATCGGCTGCGATTTCCTCGGCAAGTTGCAACACCTCATCACGTGGCGAACCGAAGCTGATGGTATAAGAAAGACGATCCAATGGCAGGTCGATCTCCGCCATGAGCTTCTTCAGCCCCTCCACCGCCTTCACTTCAGCCTGATTTTCAAACTCTTTGATGCCAAACGAATAGGCGGTCACAAACGCCGAGGCATCCGGCAAGGCATGGAAGAAATGCACCTTGGCCCCGGACATCTTGGCCAGATACACCACATGTTCGAGCGCATGTTCAGTCAATACATCTTCTGCAAGATCTACCGGTACTAAAATGGTCTTGTACATATTCAATCCCCTCTTTGTATTACCGTGATGAGCATAGCTTACCGCTGGCCAGTGGGAGCTTGTACCTATTTATGATGCTTTTGTGATCGGCAGGTGTTCCCGGTGGGGACTCGGCCTTTTGTCCACCTTTGCTCAACCAATGATTTTTACTTTTGTGATTTGAACCGCAAATCCAACCAAATGTGTGCTGCACGCCCGGCGATCCTCTGCCAAGCCGCGCCAGCTGCAGAGATAAACTGATTAGAACTCAACTGCTCCCCGCACAAAAAGCCCCGCTACCGCTCCCTAAGCACAGGCAGGTATTAGGATTAGTTTAAACGACCCTTGGCATTAGTTTTTCTCATGCGAAGTTTATAAGACCCTGTTTAATCAATAAGATAACCACTTCCAGCACTGTTCTTTTGCCCCGGTAAAGAGTAATCTTTCGCCCCCTGGACGTCCGATTTGCCTCCCCTGAGTAAAGAATAATCGGCTTTTATCCCACCTGATTATGTTGTAAATATGTTGCGCAAAGGTGGTGATATTGAGTTACCTTAATTTTTGCCGGAAAAACCGGCTAATACAGATAAAAAAGAGCCACTTCAGAGCTCGCCATTCCACTCATGACAGGTAAAAACAGGACAGTATACGATGGTAGATCATTCTAAAATAGCAGTGGACGCCACGCCCGGATCAGAAGATCACCTAAGGCGAAACCTCTCAAACCGACATATCCAGCTGATCGCTATCGGCGGTGCTATTGGTACAGGTTTGTTTATGGGTTCCGGTAAGACCATCAGCCTGGCCGGGCCTTCCATCATCTTCGTGTACATGATCATCGGCTTTATGCTGTTCTTCGTGATGCGCGCGATGGGCGAACTGTTGCTCTCTAATCTGCAGTACAAATCTTTCAGCGACTTTGCCGCCGATCTGCTCGGCCCCTGGGCAGGGTTTTTCACCGGTTGGACTTACTGGTTCTGTTGGGTGGTCACCGGCATTGCCGACGTGGTGGCCATTACCGCCTATGCGCAGTTCTGGTTCCCCGATCTCTCCCAATGGATTGCCTCTTTACTGTGCGTGTTGCTGCTGCTCAGCCTGAACCTGGCAACGGTGAAAATGTTCGGTGAGATGGAGTTCTGGTTTGCGATGATCAAAATCGTCGCAATTGTGGGTCTGATCATCGCCGGTCTGGTCATGGTGGCAATGCACTTCGAATCCCCAACCGGCAGCGTGGCTTCCTTCTCCCACTTATGGAATGACGGCGGCATGTTCCCGAAAGGCATCAGTGGCTTCTTTGCTGGCTTCCAGATTGCGGTGTTTGCCTTTGTGGGTATTGAACTGGTGGGAACCACCGCGGCCGAAACCAAAGATCCGGAAAAAGTGCTGCCGCGCGCCATCAACTCTATCCCGATCCGCATCATCATGTTCTACGTCTTCGCGCTGATCGTGATTATGTCGGTAACCCCTTGGAGTTCGGTGGTGGCTGATAAGAGCCCGTTCGTTGAGCTGTTCGTGCTGATCGGTCTGCCAGCCGCAGCCAGTGTGATCAACTTCGTGGTGTTGACCTCTGCCGCCTCTTCCGCCAACAGCGGCGTTTTCTCCACCAGCCGTATGCTGTTCGGCCTGGCTCAGGAAGGCGACGCGCCTAAATCCTTTGCCAACCTGTCCAAACGTGCGGTACCGGCGAACGGCCTGACCTTCTCCTGTATCTGTCTGCTGGGCGGCGTGGTGCTGATCTACCTGATCCCGAACGTCATGACCGTGTTCACGCTGGTCACCACCGTGTCGGCCATTCTGTTCATGTTCGTCTGGACCATTATTCTGTGCTCGTATCTGGTCTACCGTAAGCAACGGCCGGCACTGCACCAAAAATCGATCTACAAGATGCCTGCCGGTAAGTTGATGTGCTGGGTATGTATGGCGTTCTTCGTCTTCGTGCTGGTGCTACTGACGCTGCGCGATGACACACGCCAGGCGCTGGTCGTCACGCCGCTGTGGTTTATCATTCTGGGGATCGGTTATCAGTTTGTCCGCCGTAAAAAGGCGGCCTGACCCAGTGATTGCAACGCCGCGTTCCCACGCGGCGTTTTTACAGGTGCTGCATTCAACGCCCTACGTCAACGCTGCTGGCTTTGGTTTACGCCGGATACGCATCTCACTGACAATCACCCCCAGCACAATCAATCCTGCACCGATCAGCGCCAACCCGGGCAAACGCTCACCGGCGATACGGCCGACAATCCCAGCCCATACCGGCTCACCGGCATAAATAACCGTGGCACGGGTAGGTGAGACGCTGCGTTGTGCCCAGTTCATCGTCAGTTGGATCACCGCACTGGCTACTCCCAGCCCTATCGCGCTGTAAAGCAGATAGTTGGAAAACGCCGGAACCGACTCCCCGGTTGGCGCCATCATCAAAAACGATAACACCGACGCAGTAGCAAGCTGCACAATGGTAACCCGCCGCACGTTAACCTTGCCCGCAAAAGCACCAATCAAAATCACCTCAATGGCGATCGCCAGCGCACTGACCAACGTCAGGAATTCACCCCCGCTGAATGCCAGGCTGGAACTGCTTGGCCCGCTCAACAGCATCAGCCCGACGAAGGCCAGCAGAATGCCAATCCAGGACATGATCCCCGGCATACGGCCAAGGACCAACCACTGCAATAACGGTACAATCGGCACGTACATGGCAGTAATAAACGCCGACTGGCTGCTGGTGATGGTTTGTAGCCCCATGGTTTGCAGGCCGTAGCCACACATGATCGAGGTACCGATAAACACCCCGGCCTTGATTTCGTACCAGGTCATCCCCCGCAGCGAACGCAGGGAGAACAGCACCAGCGCCAGTGTCGCGGTACCAAAACGTAGTCCGACAAAAAAGAAGGGCCCACTGACCAGCATCGCCTGATGCACGGCCAGAAAGGTGCCGCCCCAGATCATGGTGATGAGAACCAGCACGGCTTCCTGGGGTTTGATCTTCAGAAACAGCGTGGGAGTAGAGTTTTTCTTGACCGTTGACACTGACTTGCCCTTCCTGCTGGGTGCAATAAAATCACAATTTCTGCCAGTATGAGGAAAAGGCTAGCCATGGGCAACAGCATGCCGGATGAGCAGCATGACTCGCCGCCCGCGGCCAAGAGTTGGCAACAAATCCTCCAGGATCTTTTTACTCTTCCTGTGCCGGGACTTCCGGCAGAGTTTCCAACGGTGGCTGTATCCCCTCAGAAATGTAATCTTTGGCAGCCAGGGTGCTCTCGTTGCCCATAGCGTCTTCCACTACCACATGTTTGATAGCGCCATCAGAAAGTATCACTCGCTTAATGCCACGTTCGGGTTCCATATCTCCTCCCTGTGTGAATGTCTGCCCCTCAAGTTTAGCCTCTACGGCACCTGTCGGGTCGCTCTCTTGGTGTTTATCTGAATGCCCCTCGCATTATTTATCACATCCCTCTGTTAACGAAGCTCCGTACGGCAAGACAAAACCATCACTGCCAGTGATACATAGAAGACGAGCCATCAATCATCCCCATCTTGTTTGCAGAACCCGAGCAGGGTTAAAATGCCGCTCAACCTACCGCTCACCCATTGAACGTCTGGTCGATTAAAGCTCTGTCCGCCTGGCAGCCCACTAAAGCCAGGCGTTCTGTTTTTTGCGTACTGCAAAGGGAAATAAGTCAGTGTCTAAAGATTTTGATGAACTAATAAGAGACATGGATCTTATTATAGAAAATGTAGACAGTTTCAAGGCTATGGCCCCACGCATGCCGCCACCGGCGGTAGAAGCGCCGCCAACAGCCCACTCCTACGATTCATTCTGCGAAAACATTGCGCTGAAAGTGGTATTGAAGGTGCTGCTGTCATCGGTAGACAAGATCGTCAAAGTGCAAATCGCCAACCGGGTTGAGCAAGAGATCACTCAGATCGAACAGCAGGTCGTCTTGGCCGGCGGTGGCCCGGTCGCGCCCGAAGACCTGGCACAAATGACCCACTACGTGCGCCGTACCGTGCACGACTTGCTCAATTGAGTTCCGCTAGAAAGCGGTGGTGCATTGGGGGAAGGAGGGTTTCAGACCGGATAGAATGGCTTGGCAAGTACTGGCATTCGGTAACGGTTAAATAACTCTCGGGCATACCCGAATCAAGCGTACTCCAGGCGTTTCGGTTGCAAACCAGGCGTCTGGAGTTTCGTCACCTTCACGGCTTTCGCCGGATCGCCAGCCACAAACTCCAGGGTGGGCGAGTAGTAAAAAGGCAACCAGGCCTCGAAATTCTCTTCCCACTCCCATTTGACCGGGCATGGCCACAGAATATCTTCGTGCAGAATGTAATAGATCCACCTCCCATGTGGGCGGCGTGGCTTAAGTGTTTTCATAATGCCATCAATACTTTCTCACCTGTTGCGAACTGGCCGCGAAATCGGTCGGTCAGCCATAATACCTCAGTGGAGCCACTTGAAGCGAGGAACACCACGAAACGCGGTGCTTAACAGGTAATTATACGATAACGGCACGGATTTTGCGGCAAAGTAGCGG
>NZ_JBKJYW010000186.1:0-2959 GCF_046715635.1 Serratia sp. (in: enterobacteria) | reverse complement strand
GTCCCGAGCACGGCAAGCATCTCTCGTCGACTCACAATCCAACGATGGCGATCATCATTGATCATGCGGTATTCCTTCAAATTAAATTTTTCGCATGAGCGGCAACACGCTAATCTGGGGCTTAGCCGCAGACGCCAGCTTGTGGTTTTGTCAACCCGGATTGGCCCACTTTGATAATCTAATTTGGCCCACCTCTGAGTTTGGGTTGCATGCTTTTTTAAAATGACGATTAGTCTGTGGGCAGAGGCTGGCGCGGTGGATAATGGCTTCATCGTTATCCACGGCAAGCCAGCCGGTGCGCGAGCACTGTCCACAGGCTAAGGTTTGCTACCGTCATTTCCGTGCTCGCTGCCGTGCTTCAGTGGTTCTGCGGAAACGGTACGATTCGGTGCCAGTCTCGATGATGTGCGCGCGATCGGTGAGCCGGTCCAGAATCGCTTTGCACAATCTGGTGTTGCTGAATACCGTGGTCCATTCGGAGAAGGGCAGATTGGTGGTGACGATAAGGGTCGCGCGTTCGGCGCGATCGGAAATCACCTGAAACAGAAGTTCCGCGCCAACGTCGGCGAACGGCACATAGCCCACTTCATCGATTGCGATCAGTTCATAGCGTGCCCAGCGCGCGAGAGCACGCCCTAGGAAGTTATGATGCTGGGCTTCAATGAGCTCATTGACCAATCCTGCCGCGGTAGTAAAGCGCACGCGCCGCTTCTGCTGACAAGCCGCCACGCACAGTCCACTGGCTAAGTGTGTCTTGCCGGTGCCGCATTCACCGATGAATAAAATCGGCTCGGTGTGCGCGATGTATCCGCCTTCGGCCAAGCTCTGGATTTGCGCCGCCGAGATATGTGGCGCTTTGCCGAAATCAAATTCAGCGAGCGTCTTCATGCGCGGCAGCCGAGCTTCATGCAGTCTTCGCTCGACCACACGCCGCTCGCGATCTTCGACTTCGGCGCCGAGCAGGCTCGCAAGATAGCTCACATGGGTTTGGCGCTCCTTGATCGCCTCCTGCGCGAGCTTGTCGAATTGCATGGCCACCGTGGGCAGCCGCAAATGCTTGCAGTGCTGGCGAACGGCTGCGTGCTCGATCTGGTTCGCCGCTGGGCTCATGTTGCAGCTCCGATCAGCAACTGATCATATGAGCTGAGATCGGGGAGCGGGCGCTCATAATGGGCAAGCGGCCCGACCTCCAGGGGCAGGGCGCTAATCCGCGGCAACTCGGCTTCATGGAGAAGATATTTAACCGCGGCTGCATCCATGCAGCCCAACTTAACTGCCGCCTCGATGGCCGATGAAAGCCGCGCATACCCGAGCCGTCGACCGAGTTGCAGCAGCTCGATCATCGATCGGGTGCCGACTTGCCGACCATGGCGGCAGTTCAGGCTCGACCATAATTGATCGAAGCTATCGGGCCAGCGCCCCTCGGCGCGCCAGCGCTCGAGTGGCTTCGATCCGGCGAGCGCCCCCGGTTTGCGCTCCAGCACATCGAGGTAATGTTCCAGCTCCAGAATCTGCTGGCGCCGCGAGTAGGAGCGTTCGTGGCGCGCCACCCGCGCCCCGGCGTGCCAGATCTCAACGTGCGCAGGTAGCACGCGCACTCGGGCTCGGGTGCCGACGGCGAGCGGTGCGGAATACCAGTTCGTGCGCACGCAAACGCAACCCTTGCTGTTGACAGTGGCGAAGCTCTCCTCAGCAAGCTCGAAGCCTTCGCTCTGCAGCGGCAGCAGGCGCTCGCGCTCGATCGCCATGCGCTCGCCCACGCTCTGTAGCCGCTCGGCGATTCTGCGCCCGGCATCGGCGCTACAGGCTGAGAGGAGCTGCTGGTTGAGCTCATCGAAGTCTGCGGCTTTGGGGAGCGGCACCAGGTGATTGCGGCGGAAATATCCGGCTTCGCCCTCGACACCGCCCTTCTCCTGCGGCGCGCCCGGCGTACAGAACTGGGCGTTAAAACCCCAGTGCGAGCGAAAGGCGATGAAGCGCGCGGTCTCCTCGCGCCGATAGCCGCGCAGCACCTTCTTCACCGCACTGCTCAAGTTGTCGTAGCGCAGCCGCCGAAAGACTCCGCCGAAGAAGGCGAAGCCCAATTCGTGCGCCTCGAAAAACGCTTGTTGCGTTGCCCGCGGATAAGCCCGGTGAAAGGCGCCAGCACTTGCCATGCTGCGCATCGAGAACAGTTGCGCCTTCTGCCGCTCGCCCGCCAGCTCGACATAAGCTTCGTACCAGTCGACCTGCCCCTCTTCACCCCAGTCGTAACACTGTGGAACCGAAACCTCGCGCCCAAGCAGCCCAAGCTCCCGCTTCTTCTGGCGTACATAGCGGCGCACCGTGGATTCGGCGATTGCATAGTTCGCCAACTCTTGCTTGATCCGGACATAAATGCGATGCGCAGTGTGCCGCTGCTTGCGCGGCGCATCGCGATCGGCTTCAAGAATGCGATCGATGAACGCCGCTACAGCTTGCACGCGTGGGCGCTTTCTTGGCGAGCGCGCCTGCCGCCGCGGCGGGAAAGCGTTGCCGAGCGCCTGGCGCACCATACGCCGGTGCACGCCGAACTTACGAGCCACTCCCTGGATCGTGCCACACCCAAATTCGTATTCGCGCCGGATCTGCTCGAACAGCTCCACCTTCGCTCTCCAGTCCACCTGCCCCTCCCATGCCGCCATCGAATTGCATGGAAGGTACCCCCCGCCCATCAAGTGGGCCAAATCAGATGAGCAAAGTGGGCCAAATTAGAGTAGCGAAACCAGCATTCCCCTCATCTTTCGCTCGCACGAACCAGTGCGCCCAGCAGCTTAGGGTGTGAACGACGGTGTGATGAACAATCACGATGCGGTCGCCTCGAGGCGTACGACCGGCGAACGCATTAAATTGATAGGTGGGGAGCAGCCCAAAAAAGATGGATTCCGCGACGGCCCTCTCATCGCGTCGCAATACGGGCATGACACGTTGTAGATACTGC
>NZ_JBKJYW010000185.1:0-5804 GCF_046715635.1 Serratia sp. (in: enterobacteria) | reverse complement strand
TCTCCAGCATGGTGTAGCTGTCTTTCCCGCCGGACAGGCAAACCATGATGCGATCGCCTTCCTCAATCATGTTGTAGGCGGCGATAGCTTCACCCACGTTGCGGCGCAGGCGTTTTTGCAGTTTGTTCAGGTTGTACTGCTCTTTTTGGCTAATTGTTTGATTTTCTGACATTTAAATCGTGCTCGTTCTCATTTGGGTGCGCTACGGCGGTATGACACTTTTAGCGGGCAAGTTTAGCATTCTCTGGGAGGATTTGGTCATTATTCGTTTGAGCTGTGGTATGTCAGGCAAAGGTTCAAAGCCATTCAAGGATAGATAGCAGAAAAAGGGCGCGAAATCGCGCCCTCAACAGAGTTACTCCGAACCTGCCTTCTCCGACTTGCCAGCCAGCAGGCTAAGGAAGTCGTATTTCTCCTTCAGTTCTTTTTCTGCTGCCTCATACAGCGCGGCGGCAACCTCAGGCTGCTGCGTGTTGAGGCGGCGGAAACGCTGTTCCTTGTTCAATGTCGCCGTCAGCTCACTGTTCGGTGGTCGGGAGTCCAGCGCCAATGCGGCTTTGCCTTCCGCAGTACGACGTGGATCGAAGCGATAAAGCGGCCAGAAGCCGGTTGCGGTTAGCTGCCGCATCTGGTCGTGGCTCAGTGCCAGATCGTAACCGTGTTCCTCACAAGGGCTATAGGCGATGATCAGGGAAGGGCCAGGATAGGCTTCTGCTTCCTGAATCGCTTTCACCGTCTGGTTAAGCTGCGCACCCAACGAGATCTGCGCAACATACACATGGCCGTACATCATCATGCTGACGCCAAGATCCTTACGGGCCTTGCGCTTGCCGTGCTCACCAAACTTGGTCACGGCCCCCAGCGGAGTGGCCTTGGATTGCTGCCCGCCGGTATTGGAGTAGCACTGCGTATCCAGCACCAGCACATTGACGTTTTCCGTCAGGCTTAGCACATGATCCAGACCGCCGAAGCCGATATCGTAGGCCCAGCCGTCTCCGCCGATCAGCCAGATGGACTTATCCACCAGATAATCGGCATCGGTAGCCAACTGACGAGCGTCGTTGCCAGCTACGTTAGCCAGCAGGCTACGTAATTCGGCAATCTGCTCGCGGCGTGGGCCGGTGGCAATTTCGTCTGCCTGCAGTGAGGCCACCAACTGGGCAGGTAACTGCGGTGCCAACGCGTCGAGCAGGCGTAATACGCGGCGGCGGTGCTGATCCACCGTCAGGCGGAAGCCCAGACCAAACTCGGCATTATCCTCAAACAGCGAGTTTGCCCAGGCTGGCCCACGGCCCTCTGCATTGGTAGTGTAAGGCGTGGTGGGTAGGTTACCGCCATAGATCGAAGAACAGCCGGTGGCGTTGGCAATCAGTAACCGGTCGCCATACAGCTGGGTCAGCAGCTTGATATACGGCGTTTCGCCACAGCCGGAACAGGCGCCCGAATATTCAAACAGCGGAGAGATCAGCTGCGAGGTGCGGATATCAATACGTTCCAACTGCGAAGCGTCGATCTCAGGCAGTTGCAGGAAGAAGTCGTAATGGGCTTTTTCCTCAGCCAGATGATCAAGACGGGATGCCATATTGATCGCCTTGATTTCCGGGTTCTGGCGATCTTTCGCCGGGCAAACCTCTACGCACAGGTTGCAGCCGGTGCAATCTTCAGGGGCGACCTGCAATACGTATTTCTGGCCGCGCATATCACGGGATTTTACATCCAGCGATTGCAGCGTGGCAGGGGCATACTCCATGGCTTGCGGTGGAACCACTTTGGCACGAATGGCAGAATGCGGGCAGGCGGCGACGCAGTGATTGCACTGGGTACACAGGTCCGGCTGCCAGATCGGCACTTCTTCGGCGATATTACGTTTTTCCCACTGCGTGGTGCCCACAGGCCAGGTGCCGTCCGGTGGGAATGCAGAAACCGGCAGGGTATCGCCCAGCCCGGCCAGCATCACGGCGGTAACGGTTTTGACAAAATACGGCGCGGCGTCGGAAACCACCGGTGGGCGTATCGGGCTGTTGCTGTCTAGTGGGCGTAACGGGATTTCCGTCAGCTCACTCAGCGTGGCGCCCAAGGCCTGCCAGTTACGTTCGACCACTTCTTGGCCCTTGTTGCTGTAGCTGCGGGCAATAGCTCCCTGTAGCTCCTGCAACGCCACATCACCCGGCAGGATCTGTGTCAGATGGAAGAAGGCCATCTGCATCACGGTATTGATGCGGGCACCCAAATGGCATTCGCGTGCCAGCTTGGCAGCATTGATGATGTAAAGCTTTGCCCGGCGCTGATGCAGGATCGCCTGGACTTCCTGCGGCAGGCGTGACCAGACTTCATCCGCGCTATAAGGGGTGTTGAGCAGGAAAATGCCGCCAGGTTTGAGCCGCTCCACCATTTGATACTTGTCGATAAATTGCCACTGGTGGCAACCGACAAAGTCGGCGCGGTCGATCAGGTACGCCGAATTGATCGGCTTATCGCTAACCCGCAGGTGTGACACGGTCAGGCCACCGGCCTTTTTCGAGTCGTAGACAAAGTAGCCTTGGGCAAACATCGGCGTGCTGTTGCCGATGATTTTGATGTTGTTCTTGGTGGCAGAAACTGAGCCATCGCTACCCAAACCATAGAACAGCGCCTCCAGCGAGTCCCGCTGAGGGAGCGTTTCTTCGAGGAGCGGTAGTGAAAGACCGGTAATATCGTCGAAAATACCCACGGTAAAGCGTGGGCGGGGCTTATCCAGCATCAACTCGCGGAAAATGGCCAGCGCACAGTCCGGGCCAAACTCCTTGGAAGACAGCCCATAGCGCCCGCCAATCACCATCGGCATGCTGGCGCGTTCACCACGGCTAAAGGCTTCTGCCAGCGCGGTCATCAC
Organism: Serratia sp. (in: enterobacteria); assembly: GCF_046715635.1. Taxonomy (GTDB): domain Bacteria; phylum Pseudomonadota; class Gammaproteobacteria; order Enterobacterales; family Enterobacteriaceae; genus Chania. The sequence continues at coordinate 2,932 of NZ_JBKJYW010000185.1, read as the reverse complement.
ATCCAGATATAAAGGCTCGGCCAGAGCACCCGGCTCTTTGGTGCGGTCAAGCACCGCTATTTTTTGTGCGCTTTCCGGCAGTACGGCGAGCAGATGCTTGGCGGAGAAGGGGCGATAAAGCCGGACTTTAAGAACGCCCACTTTTTCACCGCGAGTCAGCAGGTGGTCGATCGCTTCTTCACAGGTGCCGATGGCAGACCCCATCAGGATCACCACGCGTTCGGCCTGCGGATGGCCGTAATACTCAAATGGCTGATAGCTGCGGCCGGTGATGGCAGCAAACTTGTCCATCGCCTGCTGCACATGCGGGTAAGTATTGTCGTACCACGGATTGGTCGCTTCCCGCGATTGGAAGTAAGTATCCGGGTTGGCCGACGTGCCGCGTATTACTGGATGATCCGGCGTGAGAGCCCGGCTACGGTGGGCGTCGATGGCGTCCTGCGGCATCATCTGCTGTAGCGTTTCGTCGCTCAGCGGGGCGATCTTGTTGATTTCATGCGAGGTGCGGAAACCATCGAAGAAATGGATGAACGGCAGGCGGCTGTTTAGCGTGGCCGTCTGGGCGATCAACGCGAAATCCTGCGCTTCTTGCACGTTACTGGCGCACAGCATCGCGCAACCGGTCTGGCGTACGGCCATCACGTCGGAGTGATCGCCAAAGATGGATAATGCATGAGTTGCGACGGTGCGAGCGGCAACGTGCAGGACAAATGGCGTCAGCTCCCCGGCCAGCTTATACAGCGAAGGGATCATCAACAGCAATCCCTGGGACGAGGTGAAGGAGGTGGAAAGCGCGCCGGTTTGCAACGCACCGTGCACGGTAGCAATGGCTCCGCCTTCGGACTGCATTTCCACCACGTTGGGTACGTCGCCCCAAATGTTTTTCCTGCCGTCACTGGACCAGGCAGCGGTTTGTTCCGCCATGGTCGAACTCGGGGTAATTGGGTAAATGGCAATCACTTCACTGGTGCGATAAGCCACGGAAGCGACAGCGTTATTACCATCTGTAGTAATCATCTGCAGTACCTTTCTGTGCTCACAAAGCTGCAAAAGTCAGCTTCTTATAATCATCAGTAAAGTCTAACAGAGGGGGTTATTTGTGCTTTATCGCATTTGTGTGGCGCACAAAATCTGGATGTAAGGTGATATTTCGTTAAAAAATAATTACTATTTGCAGCGTAATGGTAAAGCGTTGCCGCGATGTAACGCTAATTTAATCTCCGCGTATCATATTGATGTGACGCGAAACAGAAAGAAGAAGTTGAAAATGACCGCATTTATCTATTTAGCCATGGCGATTATCGCCGAAGTGATCGCCACCACCTTGCTGAAAGCCTCTGAAGGGTTTACCCGCTTGTGGCCATCGGTGTTTGTAGTGTTGGGCTACGCGATAGCATTTTGGGGGCTTTCGATGGTGGTAAAAACCATGCCGCTGGGGATTGTCTATGCCATCTGGTCCGGGTTGGGGATCGTGCTGGTGTCTATTGCCGCGGTGTTTATTTACCAGCAGAAGCTGGATTTGCCTGCGGTGATTGGTATGGGGCTGATTATTGCCGGGGTGTTGGTAATTAATCTGCTGTCCAAGTCGGCAGGGCACTGATCGGGAGCAAAATGCTTTCAGGTCAAAAAAAAGCCAAATTAATGGCTAATCATATTTCTATTATTAAGCTAACAAGCTAGATTACTAAAGTTGTCTTTCCGGTTACCGCTTGTTGATGAATAGGCGGCAACGTGAAGCTCAACGGGTGGACATCAAAGATAACCAAACGGGCCCATCGTTCCAGTGGCTCGGGTTATCAGCAATGGCAAAATGACACAGCATCGTTTCGGTTCAGGGGTACGAATAATGATCACAGCAAAATGGCTGCTTGCCGGCGCCATACTCTCTTTGGCTGCCTGCAGCAGCAATAATAACCAAGAACCACAGCAGATCGCTACCAGTGCCAATATTGGTGCGATACCTACCAGCGAAAGCTGTGCCAGCGTCGGAGGGGTAACCACCATTGCCCATTCGCTCAACGGCGATACGCTCAGAATGTGTCAGATGCCGAACGGCAAGCAGTGCGAAGAGTCGGCGCTGGGCCGTGGAGCCTGTTCCCGGTAAGTCCATTTTATCCTGGACGCAACGTGCTATAGGTTGACAACCGTTGTTACCTACATCACCGTTCCAGCTCCCTCTCCCTTTGGGAGAGGGTTGGGGTGAGGGGGAAAATTAATTGACCCAGTCTTTCAGGGTATACACCAGTTGGTGATCGCTGCCGCTCAGGGTCAACTGTTGGCCGTTAAGCGAGACTTTTGCACCGTTAGCCAGCAGCGTGCCGATGGTTTGATCCCATTGGTTACGAAGTGGATCCGCGCACATCATGCGGGTAGTGGCGAGGTTTTTCACCGTCAGCACGCCGTTGTCTAACTGGCCCTGGCCGAAGAAACGGTTGCACATAGACCCGGAAATATTCATTTTCTCGCCGAACTCGATGCTCGGGCCGCTGCCTTGTTTTGCCTCAACCGCCACACCATCCACGCTTTGTAAAACAAAGTTATGATGCAGCAAATCGCTTTCTACTACGGTTTGTTGTTGGGTTTCAGCGGTACTACAGCCAGCCAATAGCGCGCAGGCCATGGCTAAAGGGATGAGTTTTTTCATTATTGTGAACCTGTTTAGGTTTTGTCGGAAGAATTAGGGGCGCTAAGCGCGCCCCAAAGCATCAGGCATTAAGCTGATTAGGGCAGGCTTCACCCCGCGCCAGCTGTTCAATATTTTTCAACGTGGTTTGCGAGATACTGGTCAACGCCTCCTCCGTCAGAAACGCCTGGTGGCCGGTAAACAGCACGTTATGGCAGGCGGACAGGCGGCGGAAAACGTCGTCCTGGATCACGTCGTTGGATTTGTCTTCAAAGAACAGGTCGCGTTCGTTCTCGTATACGTCCATCC
>NZ_JBKJYW010000184.1:0-5806 GCF_046715635.1 Serratia sp. (in: enterobacteria) | reverse complement strand
GTCATTTTTTGCATGATCGTATCCCTGCTTTCTCAAGAAAATTGCGCTAAGTAAACAATGTGGCGCAGGCGCATGCAAGCCAAGATGGCTAAAAATGCTCTTTGCCCAGGAGGTTAATGCGAATAGTTATTATCTGGCTATACTGAGGAGGCTCGCCAACGGGCTATCACTCGTTGGTATTTCCCCTTCATTTTAGGAATTGTGCTAAGGAGACCGTGATGGCAGGCGTTCGGATTGAAAAAGACTCAATGGGCCCCATCGAAGTACCCGCCGACCAACTTTGGGGCGCGCAGACTCAGCGTTCGTTGGAACATTTCCGTATCTCATCAGAAAAAATGCCTCCGGCGCTGATCCATGCGTTGGCGATGACCAAGCGTGCGGCAGCCAGCGTCAATATGGATCTGGGATTGCTGCCTGCCGAGCAGGGCAAAGCGATTATTCAGGCCGCCGATGAAGTGCTGGCGGATAAGCATCCCAATGAATTCCCGCTGTCGATCTGGCAAACCGGTTCCGGTACCCAGACCAACATGAACATGAACGAAGTGCTGGCCAACCGCGCCAGTGAGTTGCTGGGGGGCGAACGCGGTGAAGCGCGGCGGGTCCATCCCAACGACGACGTCAACAAAAGCCAGAGTTCCAACGACGTTTTCCCGACTGCAATGCATGTGGCGGCGGTGATCGCGGTGCGTGAACATCTGATCCCTGAGTTGAAGGGGCTGCACCGCACGCTGCATGCCAAGGCGGAAGCTTTCCGCGATATCGTTAAAATCGGCCGCACCCATCTACAAGATGCTACGCCGCTGACGCTGGGCCAGGAAATCTCCGGCTGGGCGGCAATGTTGGAGTATAACCTCAAGCATATCGAAGCCAGCATCCCGCACCTCAGTGAGTTGGCCTTGGGTGGGACGGCGGTGGGGACCGGGTTGAACACTCATCCCGAATACGCGGTGCGGGTAGCGAGGGCGCTGGCAGAGCTGACCGGGCAGCCTTTTGTTACCGCGCCGAACAAGTTCGAAGCCCTGGCCACCTGCGATGCGCTGGTGCATGGCCACGGTGCCTTGAAGGGATTGGCCGCCTCGTTGATGAAGATCGCCAACGATGTGCGCTGGCTGGCCTCTGGCCCACGCTGCGGCATCGGCGAGATCGCTATTCCTGAAAATGAACCGGGCAGCTCAATCATGCCGGGGAAGGTCAACCCAACGCAGTGTGAAGCCATGACCATGCTCTGTGCGCAGGTGATGGGCAACGACGTGGCGGTGAACATTGGTGGCGCGTCCGGTAACTTTGAGCTGAACGTATTCCGCCCGCTGGTTATTCACAACTATCTGCAATCTATTCGTTTGCTGGCAGACGGCATGAGCGGCTTCAATGAGCACTGCGCGGTGGGGATTGAACCGAACCGCGAACGCATTGGCCAGTTGCTTAACGAGTCGCTGATGTTGGTCACCGCCTTGAATACCCATATTGGCTATGACAAGGCGGCGGAAATCGCCAAGCAGGCCCATAAGGAAGGATTGACCCTGAAAGCCTCGGCGCTGAAGTTGGGTTATCTGACCGAGCAGCAGTTTGACCTATGGGTGCGGCCAGAGGAGATGGTCGGCAGCATGAAGAAATAACACCAGGTAAATCTCAGGCGTACCAAGCTGCGCCTGAGATCGGGTTGCGCAGTATGAATATTGGCAAGGTGCCAATGCCGAGGGAGACTTGACTGCCGGATGTTCATTGACCCTGCGGGTGGATCATCGCCATCACATGTTTAAACAGGTTGCTCTGTATATCAGCCAGCTCATTAACCAGCGTGAAATGATTATTTTCCTGGTCCTCAATGTGTTGGACGTCTAATCCTTTTTCTTGACAGGCGGCATAATAGGCCTGGGTTTGATGCTTAAACCCAGTGGTTTCTTTGGCTCCGACGCTGAGTAAAATCTGTGGGGCATGGTTTTTTTTAGGCAGCAGAAACAGGGGGCTCAGCAATTTGGCCTGCTCAGGCGTCTGGCGCATCCAGTTGTTGATATAAATATCACACAGCGGGCGTATATCATACAGCCCGCTTAATGCTAGCGCTCCCTTGATGACCTGGGGTGGCACCCGATACGATGACTGCCAATCGTCAGCAATCAACATGCCTGTCAGATGGCCACCGGCAGAGCTGCCACCGATGAAAATCCGCTCGGGGTCGATGCCAAACTGCGCGCTATGGTGATAGAGCCAGGAAATGGCACTGCGCACCTCACGGACAGTTTCTGCCAGCGTCGCCTCCGGCAGCAGCGTGTATTCCAACGTAGCCAATGCCACATTGTGCTGGGTAAAAGCATGCGCCATCGAACATGCATCCTCCTTGGTTTGCGAGTGCCAGTAGCCGCCGTGAATAAAGACAAACAGCGGGGCGGGTTGCCTGGCTGCCGGAAAGATATCCAGACGTTCTGCGATGCCCATCCCATATTGTAGATCGTAAATACCAGCCGTTGAGGACTTGGCGCGCTCGGCCAGCAGGGCGTATTGCGTCATACAACCAGAAAAATCGCTTACTGACGCGCGGGCATTATATTGCATGGCCCGTTGCTCAAGATTTTCAAAGTTCAAATCAATGCTCATAAGTGCTCCTCGGTTTTAGCTGGTTCTGTTGTGCATTATCAGACTGCTGGCGCCAGGTTGGTTAGGTAATTAGTGATATCTGATGACGACAGCCGAATGACCAAATTTTCCCTGGCGTCGGTGTATAATCCCTTGTCATGTTTACAGCGATTTTATTCAACCACGAGTAACCCATGTCCCGCACTCAACGCCTACTCGATCTGATGCAGATCCTGCGTCGCCATCGCTACCCCGTCGCCGGGCATTCCCTGGCCGAAGAACTGGGGATCAGCATGCGCACTTTGTACCGCGATATCGCCACCTTGCAGCAGCAGGGGGCGGATATTGTTGGCGAAGTGGGCATCGGATATGTATTAAGACCGGGATTTATGCTGCCGCCGCTGATGTTCTCGCAAACTGAGATCGAAGCGCTGGTTCTGGGTATGCGCTGGGTGGAACGCCGGGGTGACAGCCAGCTTGCCGGGGCGGCAACCAATGCATTGGCAAAAATTGCCGCCGTGTTGCCTGCGGAACTGCGTGAAGAGCTGGATGCCAATACGCTGTTGATCGGCCCAGTACCTACCGCTTATGTGGCCGATGAAACTCTGGTGACGATCCGTGACGCCATCCGTTTGGAGCGTAAGATCAAGGTAGAGTATCGGGATTATGCCGGTAATGGCAGCGAGCGGATCTTGTGGCCGTTTGCCATGGGCTATTTTGAACAGGTGCAAATCCTGATGGCTTGGTGTGAACTGCGTGGATCGATACGTCATTTCCGCCTTGACCGTATTGGCCGCTTAACGCCGTTGGAGCAACGTTACCCGCGCGGCCGCCGGGCGTTGATGAAACTGTGGCGGGAAAATGAGGGTATCTCAGCGCAATGATCCTACTGCCATAAACTGACAGTAGGGTGCACTAGAGTGACGTTATCAGGAGCCAGCCGGTTCCCATTCAGAGGATAACGTGATGACTACCCCAAGCATGACTATGATTTATGTCGATAGCCCAGAAAAAAGCGCTGAATTTTATCGCCAATTGTTAGGTGTCGACCCCGTCGAGTTGTCTCCCACCTTTGCCTTATTTATCTTTAACCATGGTTTCAAGCTGGGGTTATGGTCAAAACATACCGTGGAGCCTGCGGCGACGGCGACCGGCGGCGGTACAGAAATCTGCTTTATGTGCGAACAACCGCAACAGGTCGATGCGCTCTACCAACAGTGGCGGGATAAAGGATTAACCATCGTGCAATCTCCGGTTGAGCTGGACTTCGGTTACACCTTTGTTGCGGCCGATCTCGATGGCCATCGGCTGCGAGTTTACAAGCTTAACGACGAGTAATTTCTTTCACGGCTAGATTCGTCATGCAGGGCACACATGCTGTGCCCGTTCAACCAAATACCCCGATAAAGCGATTTACGCACGTTAATTATCCATCAATATCGGTATACAGATGCAGGCGCTTCACCAGCAGGCGTAGGGGTTTGGCCTCCGGCTTATATTTGTGTTTCACCGCCGTCACGTCGTAATTGAGTAGTTCACCGATCTTCGGCACCTGAGCGCCCATCTCTGGTTGGCACAGGGCAATCAGCGGCAGGGGGCAGGGGTGTTGCACCTGCTTTTGCTGCGGTTGATACCATACGCGCGCGATTGGCTGCACTTTCACCGGCCGTTTTATTTTTAGCGTCGCATTCTGCGGCAGGCGACTGACGTCGTCAATTTCGCGGCCCACCAACTCGGCCCACTGTTCGCGGTTGTAGGGCGGAACGGCGCGCCCGGCTTTCTGGCTTTTTTCCAATTGCGCCAGAACATCGTCACGTTTCACCTTCTTGATGATGTGCTTGTTGGCCCAGCCAAAACGCACCGAGTCCGGATTGGTGAGCAGGATAATGGAGCGATAGGCGCTGAGGGTGATCAAACCGTGCAGGTGGGTATGCACAAAGTCAAAACGTTGCTCGGGTGCCAGGCCAGACTCTACGGTAATGATCTGTTCCAGCTCCGCTTTCAGCCGGTTGATCAGGGCGATCTGCCGTTGTAACGCCAGATAATCGGCCCGCTCGGTCTCAAGACAAATGACACCGGGCAATCTTACCGCCGCCTTGCTGCTGATATGCTGGCGGTTGTGGTGGATAAACAGCCGTTGGTAGTGTTCCAGAGCAAGATCACGGGCAGCCTTGCCCACATGCTGCTCCACGCTGATTTGTTCGATGGCGGTATGTTCCTTACCTTTCTCGATTTCTGGCAGGCTGAACACTCTTGCAGCCAGCAACCGCAAAGGCTGGATTTGCTGGTGGAGTTGCGCCAGCGCCTGTTCCAGCTCGCTAAAACGCGCATTCATTCTGCCGATCAGGCTGTATTTATCCATTATCACCTCGCATTTTAGTTACAACATACATTGTAGGACAGTGAAACCAGGGTGGCAACTTCAGCCTAAGCGTAGGGGCCGCTTAGGAGCGGAAAATACCCTCCTGCTTAATCCTGCCTGCGGAGGCGAGGAGCACGAAACTAATCCAGCATAAACCGTGCTCCATCGATGTACCCCTAATCAAGGTACTGCTTTACTGTCAAAAATGCGCCTCCACACCCAGCTTAGCGTGTTGAAGAAATTTGCCGATGTGGATAATTGGGTAATTTCGGGGGTAACTGACCAAACGCCATGCTCGTCTGTGCCAGCAATGTCATAGCGGAAAAGATAGTCGGGTTCTAATCCCATGCGTAGATCGGCAAGGATCAGACGAAGCTCTCCATCGTTTCGTTGCTGCGTGTGGGCAGCGAAAAACCCATGTGTAAACCACCGCAGACGGTCCAATTTCGGCTCGGATATCAACTGCTCCAGTATAGCGTTTTCGCTTGGGTAAAACGTAAATGGCATTGCCTCTCGATCGGCAACAAGGGACCGGTCACCGATCCAGTAACCTTTTGGTTCCATCACGATCACTCGCCATGCCAGGGTGTTGAACGGCAGGGGGGTTGAAAAACGTGGTGCGTTCTCTAAGTTCAGGGCCGCCAGGCTTTGCGATGCGGATCTGTCGATCAGTGCTTTGGCGCCGACACTCCACGCCAGGTAAACCGAGCTCACCAGCAAGCCCGCTACCAGCCAGTTGCGTGCCGCCCTGTCTCGACCTGACCCATTCGTTTGCTGTGAGGATTGGGAGGTTAGCCGCCAGGCAACAATAACCCCTGTTAGCAACGGTACGGTATACAACGGATCAATGATGAAGATTGTCGCCCACAT
>NZ_JBKJYW010000183.1:0-9117 GCF_046715635.1 Serratia sp. (in: enterobacteria) | reverse complement strand
GGCATGAAAATTTTATTGGTCGATGACGATCTGGAACTTGGCACCATGCTGAGCGAATACCTGACGGCTGAAGGATTCAACGCGTCCCTGGTGCTGACCGGCAAGGCCGGAGTGGATGGCGCACTTTCTGGCGATTATATTGCGATGATCCTCGACATCATGCTGCCGGATATGAGCGGTATTGACGTGCTGCGCGAGGTACGCAAAAAGAGCCGCCTGCCAATTATCATGCTGACGGCCAAGGGTGACAATATCGACCGGGTGATCGGGCTTGAAATGGGCGCCGACGACTATGTGCCCAAACCTTGCTATCCACGCGAACTGGTGGCACGCCTGCGTGCGGTGCTGCGTCGGTTTGAAGAGCAGCCGGAGGCGGTGGATAAGGTTTCTGTCCTGAGCTTTAACGAATTGACGCTCAACCCGTCCACCCGCAGCAGTGCGTGGCAGGGGAAGGTATTCGATCTCACCGCCTCAGAGTTCAATTTGCTGGAATTACTGCTGCGTTCGCCTGAACGAGTAGTGTCGAAGGATGAACTGTCAGAGAAAGGTCTGGGGCGGCCACGCGAGGCTTACGATCGCAGCGTGGACGTGCATATCAGCAATATCCGCCAGAAGCTGGGCGCGCTAACCGATAACCGATTGAGCATTGAAACCGTGCGCAGTATCGGTTACCGCATCAGGTAATGCCGATGCGTGGAAGACTGTTCTGGAAAATACTACTCGGCTTCTGGCTGACGTTTATCATCATGACCCAGGCGCTGTGGGTGACGTTTACCTTTTACGGTAATCGTCATGAAGTCCCGGAAAACAGCATGACCTGGCGTATCGCTAATCTGCAACTGACCTCTGCGGCTTCGGTATTGCGCAGTAGTGGGATGCCCGCGCTGAACGCAATGGTTGCCAAATGGCCTGAAACCGAACGCCGCTTCCTAAGCGTGACGCCTGCCTTCAAACCATCACTTGAAGAGCCAGGCCAAAACCCTGCAACCGACCGGCCAGCGAAAATGATGGTGGAATGGGTAACAGGTGCGGATAACCAGGGCTACCGGTTGAGCTACGATCTGGAAGGACTGCGCGCCGAATATCGGCCACCCAAGCGCTGGCGCCTGCTGAACATTCCGGAGCCGATGGTGTGGGTCGGTGGGCTGGGGGGGTTGTTGTTCAGCGCCATGTTAGCCTGGAACTTGACGCGCCCGATGCGCCAACTGCGCGCCGGTTTTGAACGGGTAGCGCAGGGCGATCTGGCGGTGCGGTTGTTCCCGGCAATGCGGCGGCGGCATGACGAGCTTTCCGAGGTGGCGCGTGATTTTGACAGCATGGCGGAACGGCTGGAGGTGCTGGTCAGTGCCCGTGAGCAATTGCTGCACGATGTCTCCCATGAGTTGCGCTCGCCATTGGCTCGCTTGCAGCTAGCGATTGGCTTGGGGCGGCAAAACCCGAACAACGTGGAGAACTCGTTGCAGCGTATCGAGCATGAAGCCGGGCGGTTGGACAAGATGATTGGCGAACTGCTGGCGCTGTCACGCACCGAGAACAGCGGCCTGTCTGATGATGAGGAGTATTTCGATCTCTATGGGCTGGTGGAGGCGGTGGTTAACGATGCGCGCTACGAGGCGCAGATCCCCGGCGTAGAAATCGTTTTACAGGCTAGTTCCGAAGAGGAATACACCGTGAAAGGCAATGCCGAACTGATGCGCCGCGCGGTTGACAACATTGTGCGTAATGCCCTGCGCTTTTCCAGCCACGGCCAGCGTGTGACGGTGGTACTGACGCGTATCGACCAATTGTTCCAGATCCAGGTCAGCGATCAGGGGCCGGGCGTGGAGGAGTCGAAGCTTTCCAGCATCTTTGATCCCTTTGTCCGGGTAAAATCGGCGATGTCAGGCAAAGGCTATGGCCTGGGTTTGGCAATCACTCGCAAAGTGGTGCTGGCCCATGGTGGGCAGGTTGAGGCACATAATGGCGAACAGGGTGGCCTGGTGATCACGCTGCGGGTACCGCGCTGGCCCTCACCCCAACCCTCTCCCACAAGGAGAGGGAGCTGATGATCCCTACTCGTTTGGAAGTAAAGCGGTCATCTCAGCAAACTCGACCGCCTCATCATCCAAGGTGAGGTATGGGTTAGCTTGGTGCTCAGACTCAATATTTTTCTAACGGTTCAGCAATGTCGGTGCTGTTCATATCGTCGAAATTGGCAGGAATGCTCCCCTTGCCTTTGAGGAAACCCAGCTTGCGCTTAGGTTTATCTTCCCTGTATGCGATGACCTTAACTAGAGTATGACCATTTTTTGCGATCTGCACGGGCTCACCAGTACTAGCAACTTCCTGGACAATTCTAGACAGGTTGGTTTTCGCATCACTAATGTTAATCTTTTGCATAAAAAGACCTCGTGTTTTAGCGGCTTTATTGGTCTGGTCACTAAGGGTAGAGCAGCAAGGCTGTGTGTTTCAAGCGAGACAGGCTCGGCATGTGCCCGTACGGATGAGCTAGGTGTTGATTTGACAGCAACCTGAGGCGGTTTGATTTTAACGGTAATGCTGCTTATCCAGATCGTACTTTTTCATCCGCAGATAGAGCTTCTTACGTGGGATGTGTAAATACTCGGACACCTCATTAATCCGCCCCTGATGCAGGTTCAACGCCTCGGTAATGATCTGGCGCTCATAGTCTTCGATACGCTGATCCAGCGGTGCGGGATCGGATCCGTGCAACAGCGGATTGGCAGTTTCTGCCAGTGGCATCACCCCGACGGCAAACAGTTCTGCGGCATTAGCCAATTCGCGCACGTTATTCGGCCATACCCTTTTTACCAAACGCTTAATCAGCTCGGCTGGCAGATCCGGCAACGGATGGTTAAGGCGCAGGCAGGCCTGCTGCAGATAGTGGCGGAATAACGGCTCTATATCATCGGGGCGCAGAGACAGCGGCAGGCAGGCGATTTGAGTCATGGCAAAGCAGTAATAGAAATCGGGCAGGAGGGTATGCCCAGCGGCCAGTTCCACCAACGGTGAAGTCCCAATGCCGATCAGCCGGAAAGGCAGTGGGTCTTGTCCCTGGAGCTGGATCAGCCGCGCCTGCTGGGTGATAGACAGGTGCTCGAGGTGGCGTAAAATCAGCGTCCCGCCGCTTACCTGCTCAATCCATTGTTCTAACGGTGCTTCGCCCCCCGGCGTCAATTCACCCACGATCAACGGCTGTTCGCTACGATGGCTCATACGGTGTAAATAGCGGGCTGCCAACGTCCTGCCGACCCCTAACTCCCCTTGCAGGTAAACCGCCAAATCGGTTTCGGCTACCTGCTGCAAACGCACTCGCAGCTGCTTTACCCACTCACTACGGCCAATCAGATTGCTCTGCAACTGTTCCTGCTGCCAACGACGACGGGCAATGTAAGAGCGTCTCTGGGCCAGCGCGTTGGCGACCTGTTCGAGCAGTTGGGCCGGGTTGACCGGTTTTTGCAGGAAGTCCCAGGCCCCTTTTTTCACTGCTTCAACCGCCATCGGCACATCGCCATGACCCGTGATCAACAACACCGGCAAACAGGCATCGTGAGCGAGCAGTAGCGCCATCAGCTCAATCCCGGAACAGCCAGGCATACAGACATCGCTGATCACGATCCCTGGCCACTCCTCACCGAGCATTTCCTGTGCCTTAAGCGGGTTATTACAGGCCTGAACCTGATAGCCTGCCTGGTTGAGCAGCATGGTATAGGCATCGAGGACGTCAGCATCGTCGTCGATTAACAGAATTTGCGCTTGTTGGCTTAACATGGTTGACCCACCGGTTGAAACTGTAAAACGACGCAGGCGTTCTGCGTCAGTGTAGAGGCCAGATGCAGGCTGCCGCCCATTTGCTGCATCAGTGAGAGCGAGATGGACAAGCCAATCCCCAAGCCCACCGATTTGCTGGTGGTGAAAGGTTTAAGTAACGATTCAGCCCGTGCCAGCGGCCAGCCTGGCCCGTTATCCCACAGCATGACCTGCCAACCGGACTCCTGGCGTTGCCAGCTTATCTGCAATAGTGGCCGCTCCGGACAGGCATCCAGCGCGTTACTCATCAGATTGACCAGCACCTGCTGAATGCGCACCTCGTCACCTAATACGTTTGGTGCACCTTCCGGTAGCCGCAGTTCGCCCTGCAACGGTTGGTGGCGAAGAGCCAGCAACTCCCAGGCAGCAAGTAATGACTGGCGTAAATCAACGGGCTGAGAGGGGCTATCCTGTTCGGTTCGCCGGGTGAATTGCCGCAGCATGCGGATAATGGCATCCATACGGCCAATCAGGCCATCGGCCTTGGTCAGGGCCCGCGTAGCCGCCTCGGGCTGCTGTTTCTCCACCGCATGGCGAGCGGTAAACAGGTACATAGACAGGGCATTTAGCGGCTGGTTGATCTCATGAGCCAGGGTGGTCATGGTCTGCCCAACCACGGCCAGCTTGGCGGCCTGCACCAGCTCATCCTGTGTGGCACGTAGATGCTGCTCAATGCCCTTACGTTCGGTGATTTCCTGCTCCAGCCGGGATTTTTGCTGATTCAACTGGCCTAGGGTACGCCGCAGCAGGCGTGCGATACGGCCCAGTTCATCGCCACCGTAAACCGGGATCGCCGCGTTGGTTTCCCCAAGGCCGATACGTACCACCACCTGGTTGAGCAGGGTAAAGCGCTTGACCAGGCGGGAACGGATAAAGTAGTGATTGAGCAAATACACCAATAGCATTGCCAGCAGGGTGGCGATCACAATTAGCCTGCCGCTGACGCGGATGATTTGCTCCAGACGGTGGTTAAAGGTCTGCATCTGGCGGTGGCTGTTACTCAGTTGCGATTCCAACTGCGTGCGGAAGCGGGTAAGCGTGGCCTCCTTGGCCTGAGTGGCCAGCGTAAGTGCCTGTTGCGCCTGGTGATAGTCTTTCATCGCCGTAGGCATACTGTTTTCGGCAATACCGGTCTCCAGCAGTTCGTCGATGGTTTGCCGCAGCGTGATGGTACTGGGATGAGCCTGTAAACCCTGCATATTTTCGTTAGCCGTTCTTTGCAGATAGGCGAGGTAGCGCACATGCTCGGCAACCGAAGTGGGTTCTTCACTGCCAGATTGCAGTTCGTTGAGGCGATCGCGCAGAGCATCGGCGATCTGATTCTCGATGCGTGCCAGGGCATAGACTTGCTGCTGCTCACTTTGCACCTCGCGCAAACTGGCCTGCAAGCGGGGGAGTGCCTGGCCAGAGCCTGTCTCCATCTGATCGAGCAAAGCCCCCTGTTGCCAACTGAAATCCTGTACCAGCGAATTCAGCTCGGTGGTGAAATCATCATGTAGCCAACTGATGCGCGCGGCGATCTCATTGACCTTTTCCCTGGCGATAAACATGTTGTACAGCGCGTTGTCCAATCTGCTCAACAACTGGCGGCTTTCTGCCAGCGTCGCCTGAATTTGCTGACGTTCAGGGTTATCCAACTGCATGCTGGCCTGCTCGATTTGCTCCAAATGACCAACGATCTGATTTCTTAATTGCAGGCGGGCATTGGTATTGGCGGCCTGCAAAAACTCATTAAGCTGATCGACCAGCGTATTCAGATTGCTTTCGATCACAAACGAAGATTGGATGCGCGGAAAGTAATCATCCAGCGCATAGCGGACCTGCGAGCTTTGCTCATGCCAGGAGTACAGGCTGACCCCACTGACGGTAAGCGTCAGCAACGCGCCGGTGAGAAACGCCCCCCGCAGGCAGGCGCTGATGGTCAGGCGTTTGAAGAAGCGCGGCAATAAACGGCTCATTTTAACTCTTCCAGCGCCTTGATGGCCTTTCTCTGCTGCTGCTGAAAGAACAGTTGCCATTCCATGACCTGCTGCTCGCTCTCGCTTCGTGCCTCAAACTGTTTCAGATACTGCGGATCTTCGCTTTGTGCCTGGGTGACAGGAATGGCGGTCAATAACGCGCGGATCTCCGGCAAAGGCCGTTTGAGGCGGCTTTCTGCGCCATGCAACGCTTTCCAGGCGTCCTTGAGCTGAGACAGGCGGAAGCTGATGGCCGTATCAAACAGCTTTTGTACCAGGCGCTGACGTTGTAGGATCAACGAGTAATTCAGCGGCGGCCGCTGTAACAGCTTTTGCTGCTGCGCGAAACGTGGGCTGTCTGCCGGCAGCGTAATCACCGGGTATTTCCCCGTGCTGGTATCGGCCAAGACCCGTTGTCCTTGCGGGCTGAGTAGAAACTGAATAAAGCGCCGGGCCTCGGCGGGGTAATGGCTGTTGCTCGTCACGGCTATATAGGTGGGAGAGGCAGCCGCCTGGGGGAAATAATGGAAGGCCAGATGCGGATCGTCGAGCAGCAGATTGGCATAGTTGTCGATAATCGGCCCGACGGAACCCAGGCCGCTTTTGACTTTATCCGCCACCCCAAAGCTGCGTGAAGAGATGGTGATCAGGTTACCGGCCACCGATAGCATCGTTTGCCAGCCAGATTGCCATCCCCGCTGTTGCAACAGCGACTCCACCATCAGATGGCTGGTGTCCGAGCGGGAAGGGCTGCTCATCAGCAGGGCCCCTAGGTAGCGGGCATCGGTCAGATCGTCCCAATCCTCTGGCAGCGGTAGCCGTTTCTCTGCCAGATTGGTGCGGTTGATCAGCAGGCCAAAGCCCGAAATAGCCACCGCCACGGCGGTATTGCGGATAGGCTCAGGCACCAGCCGTTGTGACTGTTCCGGGGCACCCTCATAGTTGGCCAGACGCTGATGCTGTTGCAGGTGCTGGAGCAGCATGGGGGAAGAGGTCAGTACCAGATCGACGTTGGTACTACTGGTGTTGTCGAGCAGTTGTTCCAGGGAGGAACTGGTGCGGTTCAGCGTGCGGATGACCACCGACTGGGGCTGGCCTTGCCAACGGCTGATGAGGTAGGCAGTCGCCTCGGGTGAAAAGGTGGTAGCCATCACCAGTTCATTTCTTTTGGCTCCGGCAACACTGGATAACAGTAAGCAGGCCATTGCCGTAAAAATGAGCGTTGCACGCATAATAAAATTCTCCCTCGACCTCATCGTTTGTGATCTTATTCATAAAATCGCAATAACGATAAAAATAACCCGCAAAACATTTGGGACAAAAACATTTTTCATGAACCAATAAAATTTGGCCGGGGTGATAACGTTGATGAAGTCAGAATATTACCATCAATAACCGAACAATACTGTTAACGCCTTCAAAAACATCATCACTTGTGGGCTGATCGAGCGTACAGCAGCAGTGCTGTAGCGCTCTGACACGGGGGGATGAGCGCAAGGGCTTTTGGTTAATAGCGCTGATGTTAATTGATGGGTCAAAACTGGGCTTATTTGTTCTGGGTTTGAGTCAGTTTTGACACATATTATGGGGCTTGTCATATCAGTGAATTAATTACACCATCCACTGCGAGCGTTATTAATAAATAGCAGGTGCATCGAGCCTGTACAGAGAAACCTCACAGGGGAATAACATGTTTTCATTATTAAAACCTGGCGCGGCGGCGAAGCGTGTTCCGCCAGAACAGGTGCAGGCAACCTACCAGCGTTATCGTATGCAGGCGTTACTGAGCGTCTTTTTGGGCTACCTGGCCTATTACATTGTGCGTAACAACTTCACCCTTTCTACGCCCTACCTGAAAGAGCACCTGGATCTGAGTGCGACGCAGATCGGCATGCTGAGCAGTTGCATGTTGATTGCCTACGGCATCAGTAAAGGGGTGATGAGCAGCCTGGCCGATAAGGCCAATCCCAAGGTGTTTATGGCCTGTGGCCTGGTGCTGTGTGCTATCGTCAACGTCGGTTTGGGGTTCAGCACTGCCTTCTGGATCTTTGCCGCATTGGTGGTATTCAACGGCCTGTTCCAGGGGATGGGGGTAGGCCCTTCGTTCATTACCATCGCCAACTGGTTCCCACGCCGTGAGCGAGGCCGCGTTGGCGCATTTTGGAATATATCCCACAACATCGGTGGCGGGGTGGTAGCCCCGATCGTCGGTGTGGCCTTTGCGGTGTTGGGCAGTGAGCACTGGCAAAGTGCCAGCTATATCGTCCCGGCTGGCGTGGCGGTGCTGTTTGCGCTGGTGGTGCTGTGGCTGGGTAAAGGCTCTCCGCGCAGTGAAGGTCTGCCTGCCTTGGAACAAATGATGCCGGAAGAAACCGTCAGGGTGAAAACCGGGGTGCAGGAGCAGGCACCGGAAAATATGAGTGCCTTCCAGATCTTCTGTACCTATGTCCTGCGTAATAAAAATGCCTGGTATGTCTCGCTGGTGGACGTGTTTGTCTACATGGTGCGCTTTGGCATGATCAGCTGGCTGCCTATCTATCTGCTCACCGAAAAGCATTTCTCCAAAGAGCAGATGAGCATCGCGTTTCTGTTCTTCGAATGGGCGGCAATCCCTTCCACGCTGTTAGCTGGGTGGTTGTCGGATAAGCTGTTCAAGGGACGCCGTATGCCGCTGGCGATGATCTGTATGGTGATGATTTTCATCTGCCTGATTGGTTACTGGAAGAGTGAGTCGCTGTTGATGGTCACCATCTTTGCCGCTATCGTCGGTTGCCTGATCTATGTGCCACAGTTCCTGGCTTCGGTACAGACGATGGAAATCGTCCCCAGCTTTGCTGTTGGCTCCGCTGTTGGCCTGCGTGGCTTTATGAGCTATATCTTTGGGGCGACGCTGGGTACCAGCCTGTTTGGCGTGATGGTCGATCAGATGGGGTGGCACGGCGGCTTTTATCTGCTGATGGGCGGCGTGGTGTGCTGCATCTTGTTCTGCTATCTATCACATCGCGGCGTATTGGCTTTGGAGCGTGAAAGGCAGCAACAGCAACAAGAGCTACAAGCGGAGCCGCTGGTAGCGCAGTAACGTCAGATTGATGACAAAGTGAGTCCGTGGTTTTGGATAAAAAAATGGCGCCGATAAAGGCGCCATTTTTACGATCGAACCGCGATTACTTCTTGATACGGATGATCGGGGTCTCGCCAACGGTGACGCTGCCGGACAGTTTGATCAGCTCTTTGATCTCGTCCATGTTGGAGATAACCACCGGAGTCAGGGTCGACTTGGCTTTCTCTTCCAGCAGGGCCAGATTGAACTCGATAATCACATCGCCTTTCTTGACGCGCTGGCCTTCTT
>NZ_JBKJYW010000182.1:0-12619 GCF_046715635.1 Serratia sp. (in: enterobacteria) | reverse complement strand
GATCGCGGCCAGGCTTTTCCATGCCCGCCACGGTGGGTTGTTTGATGCCAAGTGCCTGCGCCATTTCGACCTGGGTTTTCTGCACCCGCTCACGTAGCTCAGCCAGGTGAATATTCAGCAGCGTATCCGCCGCAATACGCTCAGCGCTAGCCACTATCTCAGGTTTTTCTTCCGCCAGGATTTGTTCCAGTATTCTGCCCATTGACCTACTCCTTGTTCTGTCATTGAAGCCAATAAATATAGGTTAAATGCTATATAGGTGTAAACCTATAATTAGGCTATACGGTGAGGACCAAGGGATGAAAAATCACCCCTCATAAATTTCAGATGAACCCCAGCACTGCAACCTCTCTTATCCATTGATTTCATAGTGCCAAGTGGGTTTTAAGAACATAAAGTCACAGTTTTAGCAGAATACTTCAGGGAAGTACGACGGATTTTGCATTGGGGCAGGAAACGCGTGGATTGGATGAATTAACCAGGATTAAGCTGTTCCGGGCTTTACAAGCCCATTAAGTATCGAGACGGATGCAGCACACAGCGCCCGTTGTGAAACCGGTGAGGGAATGTCTGCCGTCTCAGTAGCTATTTACTTTCACTATCCGACTAATGCCTTAGCATTAGCTCTAACTTTTGATAGTTCCATACTCGTTACTTTTCCTTTTTTGACGGCATTTCGTATGCGCCAGTCCAGGCTCTTTACCTGATCCGAAAGCACCGCACTTTCTTTCGTCCCTGCGATAAGAACTTCAAACGGATAACCCTTTATTTTTGTTGTCATCGGACAACAAAGCATTAGCCCCGTTTTTCCATTATAGATAGCAGGGCTTAGCACTACCGCAGGTCTATGCCCGGCTTGCTCATGTCCAGCCTGTGGATCAAAATCAAGCCAGACAATATCACCAGGTTCTGGAATATATAGTTTGACCATCAGAGGACCTCATTACCAACCGGAGCACCAAAACTAACGTCGTCATGTATATTTTCGGCGGTAATGCCCGACAGGAGTTGTTGCAGGGATATCGCCTCTTCTCGCACGGGTACTATAATGATGCGACCATCTTCAACGTTAATTTCAACAGTATCATCCACTCGCAGGCTAGCAGCCTCCATTATTGCGACGGGGAGGCGTACTGAGGGGCTATTACCCCACTTTTTAACGATAACTTGAGCCATAACTCCTCCGGGTATCAAAAAATCAACATTGTTGATACAGTACAGGTATCACATGGCGCGTGTCAACAATGTTGATACATACCGCGTGTGATTACCCCTAAAATACCCATGCAGCAGTGCTTGGGGAATTCCGAATTAAGGAATACTCGGTATAGAAGGCAATTTTCGTATCAGTATTTCACACCATTCGGCAAAAATCGTGAGCTTGGCCTCGCTATTGCTTATAGATCACATCGATATTTACTCGGGTATATTTCACCAGCGGCATAGCCCATTGATAACAAAAGGGCGGCCCCCCTCTACAAGGTGTTTGCCCGAGCTATCAGGCCCGATGGTGCTGCAAACGTTCGCTGCGGTAGAAACTCAATACGCACCAGCCGAGGGCGATCAGGGCCAACGGCGCGCCGACGAAACCAATGTTTGGCATGCCCAGATGCAGGCTGACCTGGTTGCCCAACAACGCCCCGCCGCCGATCCCAAAGTTATACAAACCGGAGAAGATCGCCATTGAGACATCGGTCGCATCCGGTGCCAGACTAAGCACCTTCGCCTGCATGGAAAGGCCAATCGCCATGATGGCCATGCCCCAGACCACACACAGCAACGTCAAGGTCGTTTCATTACCGGAGGCGGGCAACAGCAATAACAGGCTGAGGGCCAGCAGACCAATTGCCCCCATGAAAAAACCTGACGGGAAACGTTCGCTATAGCGGCTGAATAGCAGGCTGCCGACAATACCCGCAGCGCCAAACAGCAACAGCATCAAGGTGGTGAAGTTGGCAGATAACCCGACCACGGTCTGGATAAAGGGCTCGATGTAGCTGTAAGCGGTAAAGTGCGCCGTCACCACGATGATGGTCACCATGTACAGGCTGACCAGCTCCGGGCGTTTGAACAGCAGGGGAACGCTGGCCAAGGAACCGGAATGCTCGCTTTTCAGCACCGGCAGCAAGCGCCACAGCATCACCAACGCCAGGGTGGCGCACACGGCAATGCCAATAAACGTCATACGCCAACCGAGTAGCTGCCCCACCACTCGCCCTAAGGGTAAGCCCAACACCATCGCCAGCGCGGTTCCCCCCGCCAGCATGCTAAGCGCCTGTGCCTTCTTGCCTGCTGGCGCGACACGAATGGCCAATGACGCGGTGATTGACCAGAATACCGAGTGCGCCAGCGCCACACCGGCACGCGAGATCACCAACGTGGTAAAGTTCCAGGCCACCGCGGTTAGCACATGGCTGGCAATAAACAGGATAAATACCCCGATCAGCAGCTTACGCCGCTCAATCTTGCTGGTCAGCAACATACAGACCAGTGACATCGTGGCAACGATCCAGGCATAAATGGTGATGATCAGCCCCACCTGCTCGGTTTGCATCTCAAAGCTTTGGGCAATATCACTCAATAACCCGACTGGGATAAATTCGGTGGTATTAAAAATAAATGCCGAAATGGCCAAGACGACGACGCGCATCCAGGCGGTCGAGCGGGAAGTGCTGATTTCATCCATTGTAAGGTATTCCGGAACAGGGGCTAGCAGTGGCGCTATTTTAACTAACCCACCACCAGAATGCGACTCAGATCACGTTTTTGTGGCGCTGTTTTTTTCAACAGTGGGGGCGCAGCATGCAGCGCCCCTACAATCGAGGCTGTTCAATGCGCCCCTCATCGGGGCGGTTGCCTTTATGCTCCCCCCAGATATGCCTTTCTTACCTCCTGATTGCTCAGCAGTTCTGTACCGCTGCCACTCAGGCGGATTTGCCCATTGACCATCACATAGCCCCGATCGGACAGCTTCAGCGCATGGTTGGCGTTTTGCTCCACCAGGAAAATCGTCATGCCGCCGTTGGCCAGCTCCCGCAGAATGCTGAAGATCTGTTTGACGATGATCGGTGCCAACCCCAGACTCGGCTCATCCAGCAACAGCAGCTTTGGCCGGCTCATCAACGCACGGGCTATCGCCAGCATCTGCTGCTCACCGCCGGACATGGTCATCGCCCGCTGGTTACGCCGCTCTTTCAGGCGGGGAAACAGCTCATACATACGCTGCATATCTTCAGCGGCATAGTGGTTACCCAAGGTGATGGTGCCCATCAACAGGTTTTCCTCTACGCTCATATCAGGGAAAATCCGCCGCCCTTCCGGGGCCTGGGCGATACCGCTACTGGCCACAAAATGCGTCGAGCGCTGGCTGATATCTGTCCCCTGAAACAGGATCTGCCCACCGCTGATGCGGGGTTGACCGAAGATTGACATCAGCAAGGTGGATTTCCCCGCCCCGTTGGCCCCGATCAACGCTACGGTTTCCCCTTGCCTGACCTGCAATGACACCTGTTGCAGCGCCTGGATCGGGCCGTAATGGACATTCACGTCACGAAACTCCAGCATCACTTCGCTCATCCCGCCAGCTCCTCTTCGTCTGCGCCCAGATAAGCGGCGATCACGCTGTCATTGTGCTGGATCTCCTGCGGCGTTCCTTCGGCGATCACATTGCCGTGATCCAGTACGATCACCCGGTCGGAAATCTCCATCACCATTCCCATATCATGTTCGATCAGCAGCACCGTAATATCATGATGCTGGCGCAGAAAGCGGATAATCCGGCTCAGGGTCGCGGTTTCCACCGGGTTCAACCCGGCGGCGGGTTCGTCCAGGCAGATCATTTCCGGGGTGGTGCACATCGCGCGGGCGATTTCCAGCCGCCGCTGCTGACCATAAGACATCTCCCCCGCCAGCCGGTTGGCACAGTCCACCAACTCGACCACCTCCAGCCAGTAAAATGCGCGATCCAGCGCATCATTCTCTGCCCGGCGATAGGCGGGCGTATTGAGCACGCCAGCCATCAGGTTGCGGTTACTCAAACGGTGTTGCGCCACCAGCAGGTTCTCCACCACCGACATCTCACGGAACAGGCGGATATTCTGGAAGGTGCGGGCCAGCCCGGCACGGTTCACCAAATGGGTACCACCGAACATTTTGTAGTACAGGCGCGAGCCCAGTTGCGCGGGGTTGATCCAGTCCCCTGCGCGGAATTTCTGGCCGAGGATACGGATCACATCAATGGGGCGTTTATGGGTATTGAGCAGGATCGCCCCGCCGCTGGCACGGTAAAAACCCGTCAGGCAGTTAAACACCGTGGTTTTCCCCGCGCCGTTCGGGCCGATCAACGCGGTGATCGACCCACGCTCCACTTCGAGATTCACATCGTTCAGCGCTTTGATGCCGCCGAAGTGCATCATCAAATGTTCAACGCGCAAAATGGCATCGTTCATGGTGCTACCCCCTTGCGTGGCGTAAAGCTGCTACGGCTGATACGCACCAGGCCACGTGGCCGCCAGATCATCATCAACACCATCAACACGCCAAACAGCAACACTCGGTATTCGGCAAAGCTGCGCAGCAGTTCCGGGGCTACCGTCAGCACAAAAGCGGCCAGCACCACGCCGATAGTCGATCCCATTCCCCCCAGCACCACGATCGCCAGGATCAGCGCCGATTCAAAGAAGGTAAACGACGTTGGATTGACGAACCCTTGATAGGTAGCAAAGAACACCCCGGCAATCCCCGCGGTGGAAGCACCCATCATAAACGCCGAGAGTTTGACCAGTACATGATTAAGCCCGAGGGAACGACAGGCGATTTCATCTTCTCTTAGCGCTTCCCACGCCCGCCCTATCGGCATCCGCGTCAGCCGGTGTTTGACGAACAGCACCAGCAACACCACCAGGCACAGCACCGTGTAGATAAAGATAAACTTCAGGTTGGGGTTATAGGTAATACCAAGAAACTCGTGGATCGGTATGCCCCCTTCCTTGGCCCGGCGGCCAAACTCCAGGCCGAACAGGGTCGGAGCAGGAACCGAAACGCCGTTTGGCCCGCCGGTCAACGACACCCAGTTATTCAGCACCAAGCGGATGATCTCACCAAAGCCCAGCGTCACAATCGCCAGATAGTCACCGTGCATACGCAGCACCGGGAAACCCAACAATGCCCCCGCCAGTGCCGCCATTAGCGCCCCCAGCGGCAGCATCGCCCAAAAGCCCAGGCCCAAATACTGATAGCCCAGCGCCAGACCGTAGGCACCAATGGCATAAAACGCTACGTAACCCAGATCGAGCAGCCCAGCCAGCCCCACGACAATATTCAATCCTAGCCCTAACAACACATAAATCAGCCCGAGGATCGCCACGGTCAGCAGGTATTTGGTCGCCATAAACGGGAACAGCAATGCCAACACCGCCAGTAGTGGCAGGATCCAACGCAAGCTCGTTCTGGCTCCGACTGGCCGAACATAAACACCGTCATTGCCTCCCTCAAAACGTGCCGACACCTTGCGCCCCAGCGGCGTTTGCAAAAACAGGCTGAGTAACAGCCGCCCCACCATCACTACCGCAATAATCACCACCAGGCGGCGTGGCTCAAAGTTGAAACTGTAGCCGTCCAGCACAATGCCGACGATCGGGCCAAACACAATCAGCGCGATCAGGCCCGCGAGCACGGCATCCAACAGGCTGCGTTTAATACTCAGCCCTTGATGAACTGTGGATTGAGACATAGTTTCCCTCACACCTTAGCGACCATTGGCCGCCCCAGCAGGCCCTGAGGGCGGAAAATCAGGATCACCACCAGCAGACCGAATGAAAACACATCCTTGTAATCCGAGTTCACCATGCCGGCGAACTGTGCCTCTGCCACCCCAAGTAACAAGCCACCAAGCATCGCGCCGGGCAATGATCCAATGCCCCCCAACACCGCTGCGGTGAAGGCTTTGACGCCGATAATAAAACCCACGTAAAAATCGAAGGTACCGTAGTTCATGGTGACCAGCACTCCGGCCAACCCGGCCATCGCTGCGCCGATCACAAACACCAGCGAGATCACCCGATCGGTATTGATGCCGAGTATCGACGCCATCTTGCGGTCCTGTTGCGTAGCCCGGCAGATACGCCCCAGGCGCGTGCGTTGGATCACGTAGGTAAGCACCGCCATACCCAATAGGGCGGCCACCAGAATAAATACCTTGGTGTAGGTAATCTGGATCACACCGCCATCAAAATTGAGCCGAAAAACGCCATCCAGCAACGTGGGGATCCCTTGCTGGCGTGGCCCCTGGCTGATCTGCGCATAGTTCTGCAAGATTAGTGACATACCGATAGCGGAAATCAGCGGAGCCAGACGCGTGGAGTTACGCAGCGGTTTATAAGCAATACGTTCGATCACCCAGCCATAAACGCTGGTGACCGCGATGGTGAAAACCAGGGTGCCCAAGATCAACAACGGGAAAGAATGCAGACCAAAGAAAGAGAGCAGCGCCAGGCCAATCGCACACAGATAGGCCGAAATCATATACACCTCGCCGTGGGCGAAGTTGATCATGCCAATAATGCCGTAGACCATGGTGTAGCCGATGGCGATCAGGCCATATACCGCGCCAAGGGTCAGGCCGTTAATCAGCTGTTGCAGGAAGAATACATCCATAATAAGCAATCTCACCTGATGGGCGGGCCGCAAGTTCAGCACCACGCGGCCCAAAGGAGGTTAAGGAACGGATCCGCCATACGTACGGATCCGTTGATCTTTACATCAGAGTTGGTGATATTTGCCTTTGTCATCCCATTGGTAGACCACATAGTCTGATACCTTCAGGTCACCTTTTTTATCCCAGGCTTTTTTCCCCATCACGGTATCCACATCGTGAGATTTCAACCACTCGCTGGCCTTCGCACTATCTTTACCGCCGGTGGCATTGAACGCGGCGGCGATCGCCTGGATCGATGCGTAGGAGTACAACGTGTACCCTTCCGGCTCAAATCCACTCTCGCGGAACTTGGCGATCACCACCTTCCCCTCAGGGATCTGACGCGGATCGTTACCGAAGGTCATCAGTACGCCAGTGGTGTACTGTGGCCCACCGGCCGCCGTCACCAGTTCTTCGGTAACAATACAGTCGCCGGAGAAGAACTTGGCTTTCACCCCTTGCTCACGCATCTGGCGCACCAGCGGCCCCGCCTCTGGATGGCAACCGCCGAAGTACACCACGTCTGGATTAACCGAGGCGATCTTGGTTACCAAGGCGTTAAAGTCTTTTTCACCGCGTGACAGCCCTTCGTACATCACCTCCTTCACGCCACGTTTGTTCATTTCTGCCTTGGCGGCATCGGCCAACCCCTGACCATAGGTATCCTTATCATGGATAACGGCAATCTTTTTCGCCTTCAGGGTATCCAGCATGTAGTTGGTGGCGATAACCCCTTGCTGATCGTCACGGCCGCACATGCGGAACATGTTATTCATGCCACGTTCGGTGATTTGTGGGTTAGTAGAGCCGGGGGTGATGGCAATGATCCCGGCTTCGTCATACACCTCCGAAGCTGGCATGGTGGAAGATGAGCAAAAGTGTCCGACCACCGCGGCGACATGATCCTGATCGACCAGCCGGTTAGCTACCGAGACCGCCTGCTTAGGTTCGCAAGCATCATCGCCTTGCACCAGTTTGATTTTTTCCCCTTTAATCCCCCCGGCCGCATTGATGTCTGCGGCAGCCTGCGAGGCACCACGCCAGTATTGATCCCCATAGGTGGCATTTGGGCCGGAGAATGGCCCGGCGACACCTATCACGATATCGGCATGTGCAGAAAAAGCCGTACTAAAACAACCAATAAGCAGAGCAGCAAGCGGGGTTTTCAGCAATCTTAATGACATTTTGCATTCCTCAGCACTGTTTTAGCGAAAGACCGTAGACCCGGCCAGTTACAAATTGCGGCCAATAACGGCGGCAGTTGCAGGACGACGGGTGTATACCCTATGGATTTCAAGTTGCAGCTAGGCGACAAGCTTGCTCATCCCCAGGAGCTTACTTTTGTAAGTGACTGGGGTGAGCAAGCGCAGGTAACAACGCTGCAGCTTGAAAGACGACGGGTATATCAATCGGCTACAGTGAAGCCTAACATCATGCCGGTATCTTCATGTTCCAGCAGGTGACAGTGGGCCATGTAGGCCTGATCGGCACTGGCCAGATGATTGAAACGCACCAGCACTTCGCTGCGCCAACCTTCTACCAGCACCGTATCTTTCCAGCCTGCCCGGTGGGCCGCCGGTGGCTTGCCGTTTTCCGACAGAATGCGGAACTGGGTGCCATGGATATGGAACGGGTGCAGCATCATGTCGCCTTCGCCGGAAATGGTCCATTTCTCGTATTTGCCGCGCTTGGCCTCAAACGCCGGCTTGGCCATATCATAGGCTTTGCCGTTGATGGTATTGGCATGGCTGAAATCAAACGGCTTGCTGCCATGATCCATCTTGCTATGGTCCATTCCCGCCATGTTACCCTGATCCATGCCTTGCATCTTACTATGGTCCATACCAGCCATGTTGCCAGCGGTATTGCCGTGATCCATGCTCATCCCGGCCATCGCTTGGTGACCATAGCGATCCATCAGAGCCTGCATCCCCAGCATATCCAGCTTAGGATCCATCATCAGTTGCAACCAGCGCTCCTGAACCCCGGCCAGCGATGGCAGCGCAGGCAATTTCACCAGGCTGTCAGGCATGGATTTCACGCCCAACGCCAGCGATGGCTGAATATGCAACACCGGCAGTGGCTGGTCGAACGGTGCCAACGTCATGCCCATTTGCTTCACCGGCAGGGTAACGATATCGAACGGCTTGCCATCGGAGGCATCGACCAACACTTCAAAGCGCTCGCCCATCAGCATCGGCAGTTCGGTCAACTTAACCGGTTCGCCCAGGAAGCCGCCGTCACTGGCAATCACGTATAAAGGCCGGTTGTCGCTGGTGGACAGGTTAAGCGAGCGGGCGTTACAGCCGTTGAGGAAACGCAGACGCAGCCAGCCGCGTGGCGCAATGTGTTGCGGATAGCTGGCACCGTTGGTGAACATGCGGTCACCAAACCAGCCCACGGCCGCGCTCATGATGTCTAACTGATATTCGATCTGGCCATCTTTGCCCAGGCGCTTATCTTGCAGGATCACCGGAATATCGTCCGTTCCCCAGGTTTTCGGCAAGGGCAGTTGGCTGCTTTCTTCATCTTCCAGCAGTACCAGTCCCCCCAGCCCTTTCATCACCTGCTCGCCGGTTTTACCATGCGTATGGGGATGGAACCAGCAGGTAGACGCTGGCTGATCGGCAGTGAAACTCACCGTGCGGGTAGTACCTGGTTGGATCAAGGCTTGTGGACCCCCGTCGACATTACCGGGGATTTCCAAACCGTGCCAGTGCACCGTGCTGGCCTCTGGCAGCTTATTACTGATATCCACCGTCACCGGCTTACCCCGTTGCAAACGGACCGCAGGGCCAAGCAACGCGCCGTTGATCCCCCAGGTGCGAGTAGCCACGTTGGGCAACCAGTTCATCTCACCGGTTTGCAGCGCCAACGCGATCTTTCCTTGCGCATCTGGCGTCAAAATCGGAGGGATCGGCAAAGCTGGACGATCGGCCGCCCAGGCGGCACGGCTCCATAATGGCAAGGCGCTTGCTGCCCCCAAGGCGGCGGTCAGTTTGATAAAATCACGGCGTAACATCGCTGGTTCCCTTTTCTCAGTGATCGAAAGCTTAAGTCCAGCACCCTAAACCTTACCCCTAGTGGAAGGTCAAGTGCTATCCTTATAGAGTGTTAAGCCCGCACAATTAATTTGGTGCCTTCACAGCCAAGTGTGGTAACGTCAGCAAATATTGAACAGGTCTATTTCATGATGAAAAAAACAACGTTGTTGATGCTGTTGCTGACTATGCTGGGCTTTTCCAATGCCAGCCTGGCGCTGAATGAATCCGAAGCGGAAGATCTGGCCGATCTGACCGCGGTGTTTGTCTATCTCAAAAACGACTGTGGCTACAACGATTTACCTAACGCGCAAATCAAACGCGCCATCGTGTACTTCGCCCAGCAAAACCGTTGGGATTTGACTAACTATAATAGCTTTAATATGAAATCCCTGGGTGAAGACAGCTACCGCGATCTCAGCGGCATTGCTATTCCTACCCCCAACAAGTGCAAATCCCTGGCACGCGACTCCTTGAGCCTGCTGGCCTACGCCAACTAACTCCCCCTGCTTTCTCTAACCCTGCCAACGATAGCTGGCAGGGCTTGCTATCGCCTCTCTATTGATCCGCCGTCAATGCTGTAATTTGCTACAGGGAGGGTTTATGATGTTGCGCTCACGTTTCATGGTTGTTATTACGGAGTAACCCGCACATGACCCAGAAAGAGATTTGGTATGAAACGCTACATGCCAACTTTGGCCAATACTTCTCGGTAGAGCAGGTACTTTACCGTGAGAAGACCGAGCATCAGGATCTGGTGATCTTTGAAAACCCGGTGCTGGGCCGCGTGATGGCTCTCGATGGCGTGGTGCAGACCACCGAGCGCGATGAGTTTATCTATCACGAAATGATGACCCACGTGCCGCTGCTGGCCCATGGCCAGGCCAGGAAAGTGCTGATTATCGGCGGTGGCGACGGCGCTATGCTGCGTGAAGTCTGCCGTCATCAGGGCGTTGAACAGATCACCATGGTTGAGATCGACGCGGGCGTGGTGGAGTTCTGCCGCCAATACTTACCGAATCACAACGCCGGGGCCTATGACGATCCCCGCTTCAAGCTGGTGATCGACGATGGCGTCAATTTCGTCAACCAGAGCGACGAAAAGTTCGACGTGATTATTTCTGACTGTACCGATCCAATCGGCCCCGGTGAAAGCCTGTTTACCTCGGCGTTTTATGAAGGTTGTGCACGCTGCCTCAATGAAGGCGGCATCTTCGTAGCCCAGAACGGCGTCTGCTTCCTGCAGCAGGACGAAGCGGTGAACAGCCACACCAAGCTCAGCCAATATTTTAACGACGTCAGCTTCTATCAGGCAGCGATCCCGACCTATTACGGCGGCATCATGACCTTTGCCTGGGCCAGCCAGAACCCGGCCTTGCGCCAGCTGGATGTCACCACGTTGCAACAACGCTTTCATCAAAGTGGCTTAGACTGCCGCTACTACAATCCGGCAATTCACGCTGGCAGCTTTGCTCTGCCGCAGTATTTGCTCAAGGCACTGAACGTTTCACGTTAAACAAAAAGAACTACCCTATGGATTTCAAGCTGCGGCTAGGCGACAAGCTTGCTCATCCCCAGGAGCTTACTTTTGTAAGTGACTGGGGTGGGCAAGCGTAGATAACAACGCTGCAGCTTGAAAGACGACGGGTAAAGGGGGTGGATCTAATTGCAAAAGATAAAACTGCACGGCTTCAATAACCTGACCAAGAGCCTGAGTTTTTGTATTTACGATATTTGTTATGCGAAAACCGCAGACGATCGCGATGGCTATATCGCCTACATTGACGAACAGTACAATGCCAACCGCCTGACCGAGATCCTCAGTGAAACCTGCTCGATCATTGGCGCCAATATTCTCAACGTCGCCCGTCAGGACTACGATCCACAAGGCGCCAGCGTCACCATTCTGATGAGCGAAGAGCCGGTCGATCCGAAAGACGTGGATACCTCTGAGCACCCAGGGCCGCTGCCCAAGACGGTGGTGGCACATCTGGATAAAAGCCATATCTGCGTCCACACCTATCCGGAAAGCCACCCAGAAGGCGGCCTGTGTACCTTCCGGGCCGATATCGAAGTCTCTACCTGCGGCGTGATTTCACCACTCAAGGCGCTGAACTATCTGATCCATCAGTTGGAATCCGACATCGTCACCATGGACTATCGCGTACGCGGCTTTACCCGCGACGTCGACGGCGTGAAGCATTACATCGATCATGAGATCAATTCGATCCAGAACTTTATGTCCGAGGATATGAAAGCGCTGTATCACATGATGGATGTCAATGTGTATCAGGAGAACATCTTCCACACCAAGATGCTGCTGAAGGATTTCGATCTGAAGCACTATCTGTTCAACGCCAGGCCGGATGAGCTGAGCGTGGCAGAGCGGAAAAGGATCACCGATCTGCTGTGGAAAGAGATGCAGGAGATCTACTACGGGCGCAATATTCCGCACCTGTGATGTTGAGAGACAGGGCAACTGAGGTTGCCCTGTACGCCATACCCAATACAGTCACCTCTTAAAATCAGTAATTGAGCATAAACGAGCGATAGGCTTTCAGCACCGTCAGGAAATCTTCGATGCCGCAGAAAGAGAGGCTCTCTTCGTCGTAGTAGTTCATTCCCTCTTCCATTTCGTCGCCTTCGAACTCCAACTGGTTGGCGCGGATCATCACCTCTTCACCGTCCATCAGTAACGTGTATTCGTGGCCTTCCAACTGCCACTGACGCTCGCTGCCCTTGACCCCTGCCGCACCTGCTTCGATGCGATCCAGCAGGTTAAAATCACCGTTGAGCTCTTCGTTAATCCAATGGCCGATGGCCTCATGCCCCATCGAAAATCTGACCACCACCTGACCGGTTACGTCACGCAGAAATTCGTAAT
>NZ_JBKJYW010000181.1:0-33639 GCF_046715635.1 Serratia sp. (in: enterobacteria) | reverse complement strand
CCGGACGATCGTTTCCTGTATTACGTGAAGAATGAGCGTGAGTTGCGCCGGGTAGAACTGAGCAACGGCAATGAACAAACCGTGTATCGAGTGCCTGAAGAGTGGGTTGGCTACGGTACCTGGGTTGCCAACAGTGAATGCACCAGCCTGGTCGGCATTGAGATCGATCGTGAGGATTGGCAACCCCTGACCGATTGGAAAATTTTCCACAGCTTCTTCACCAAAAACCCACATTGCCGCCTGTTGCGTGTCGATCTGGCCAGCGGTGAATCACGCGTGATCTATGAAGACCGCATCTGGTTGGGCCACCCAATCTATCGCCCACACCATAGCGACTGTGTCGCCTTCTGCCATGAAGGGCCACACGATCTGGTTGATGCCCGCATGTGGCTGATCAACGAAGACGGCAGCAATATGCGTAAGGTAAAAGATCACGCGCCAGGCGAGAGCTGCACCCACGAATTCTGGGTACCGGACGGCTCGGCCCTGATGTACGTCTCTTATATGAAAGGGCAGCAGCAGCGCAATATCTGCCGTTACGATCCGCAAACCGGCCAGGACGAGGTGGTAATGAGTATGCCTGCCTGTTCTCATCTGATGAGTAACTATGATGGCAGCCTGCTGGTTGGTGACGGCTCGGCTACCCCGGTTGATATCAAGGATGCACAAGGCTACACCATTGAGAACGACCCGTGGCTTTACGTATTCGATGCCAAGCAGCAGCGTCAGGCACGCCTGGCCGCACATAACAGCTCATGGCGCGTGCTGAATGGCGATCGTCAGGTAACGCATCCGCACCCATCCTTTACCCCGGACAACCGGCAAGTGCTATTCACCTCAGATTTTGAGGGTGAACCCGCACTGTATCTTGCCCGTTTGCCGGACGATCTCTTTGCTTGATGGCACTACACACTGAGGAACAGCCATGTTTATCTACAAACAGGATTGTGCGTTAGAGGATTTAGGCAACGGCGTTACGCGCCGCATTCTCGCCCATGGCGGCACCATGATGGCGGTAGAGGTCAACTTTAGCCAAGGCGCTATCGGTCCGTTGCACAGCCACCCGCACGAACAACTGACCTACGTACTTTCTGGCCGCTTCAGCTTCACCATTGATGGCGTCACCAAGGAAGTGGGTGCCGGAGATACCTTGTACAAAAAACCTGACGTGGTACACGGCTGCGTGTGCCTGGAGGCCGGCACTTTATTGGATACCTTCACTCCACAGCGTGAAGATTTCCTGAAGTAATCTCATGGGCTCCCGGCCATCATACCGGGAGCATTTAGCACCCGATAAGCTGTTGCCATTACCCCTCTCCTCTTGCCGTAAATTACCGTGCCCCCTCGCCTACACCATCAATATGCCTGCCGCCAAAATGAACGCAGACGAGAAATATTAACCATCCATATTCCAAATAATAAAATCAAAACATATATCATAAATGAATGATTGTGGGGTATTCTTAGGATTTTACTAGCCCGTTAAACAACCTTTCTTATCTTTTGATTTCATTGAAATAAATGGCCTCTTATCGATAAAATCAATTGTTTTTATCAAATCGATCTATTTTATTGATCATTAAAATCAACTCTGCTATCCTATACAATATAAATTATCAATATAAATCAATGGAATGAGCGATTTTAATGGTTTACTGCGAGTATGTCGCCTGTTGCCCACATTGTGATATTTCTATCGAGTTGACAGGGAATGTTCCCCCCTACGCAGAGGGTGCAGGCTGCTGCTGGATGTGCGGTAAAAAAATCATCCTGATTTTCAAAAAATCGACAAAAAACCGTACACGCAATCGACAAGATTGCGGTTCATCTGCCAAAGCGCGTACCAGATAGGATTATTACTGATTAGGATGATCAACTATGCCTGATATTCATATCTACACGGTGAGTAATGACCGCTATTTCTCCGTTGGTTTACACGCGCTGCTCAGGCACGGTGAAACGTTGGCCCACGATAAAATAGCGTTGCATGAATTGCCCTTCGAGAAAGAGACATTTGAGGCTCACACTCTGCCAGAGCTGAGAAATAGCGCCTGTGATTTTCTTATTTTGGATTGCAGCTGTGGCTTTATTAATTATTACGGTGCCTGTTCCGCGCTATATGCTGCCCTAGAGCAGGAAACGCTGGCTGCCAAGATCATCTTGATGTACGAAAACAGCCTGTGCCTGACCAACCCGGATATGTACAACCATTTTATCACTCTGGATAAAAATGCCTGCGTAGAGGATATCTTGCTATCGATATTCCCTCGCCAAACGGTGCAGAATGAGTTTGATGCCGAGGTAGAGGAAGCCACGATCCGGCAGTATCTGACCGGCCAAGAGCTGATCGTCATCAACGAAATCTACAGCGGTGCACAGCCTGATGAGATCGCCAAAAAACTCAAGCTCCGGCTAAAAACCATCAACTGTTATAAAAACCGGGCGATGAAAAAGATCAGCAGCAAACGGTCGCAGGATTTACATCCCTAAATACACGCACGCCCTTGTTGCCCCCACCTTATTCGGCGAGGGCTTGGCCGATAAAACCTATGTGCTACCTTATTAGCCTATAGAGAGGTTGAGCAAGTCACGTAGGTTACGCCGTCTAACGGGAAACTGAATAAATTACCGTTCCCCAGGTAAACATAATGCCGTTCGTTACCGGCAGCGGTAAGCTCCCTCACCCAATAGTTACCCGCAAACCAACCGTTAGAGTATCGACTCATGCTGCCCCATTCATTCCATAATCTGGCATTGGCATCCCGGTTGGCCCCTGTCTGGGCTATCGGGGTTCGGTCTGTCATCTCACTGTAGCTCGGCACCGCGTAGCCGCCCCCTTGGGAACTGCACCAAGCGGCAGCCTCACTAACCCCTATAAGGAAGTAGCTATTATTTCTGAACCAGCGGTTGACGGCAAATTGATAGGTTAACGTTGAGCCATTGCCTGTATGTTCGGCCGTAATGGTGACCCGATTATTAGCCGATGTCGGTTCTTGATTAAATCTCACATTACCGCTGCCATCCACACTGGCCCAACTCTGATCGCTACTCCAGCTATAGGAACTGTTCCCGGTAGGATCCTCGCCGACCACCAACTGAAATTCCGCACCGGTAAAACCTGTTTTAGGGAAACCATCATCAGCCGAGAAAGAGGCGCCGTTGGCCAAGATATGTGTCATCTGCACGTCAGCAAAAAACGCCACGTTGACGGTAGCTGAAACACCGTTGGCGGTGGTGGCCGTAACATCACTGTTGACGGCAGTGTCACTGGTCAGGGTTATTTTCACCTCACCGTTGCTGTCCGTCACGCCACTGGTCGCCAGCAGCGTTACGCCGTTGGTCGCGGTGAAGTTTACCGTTTCACCCTCAATACTGTTGCCATGGCGGTCTTCGACATAAATCAGCACATTATTATCGTCAATGCCATTGGCCAGCGCATTGTCCTGGGTGACTTCCGCATGCACAACCTCCACAGGGCCAGCAACAAACAGCGTATTGACCGACTGAGCATCATCATCAATCCTGGCCGTTACCTGAGTGGTACCGGCGATCACATTCGTCACATAAGCCGTTGCCTCGCCCTCAATTCCAGTTTGCGCACTGGCCAATATCGCGCCCATATTATCGGCATCGAAAAGCACCGTTGCGCCCACGACAGGCGTGCCATCCAGATATTGAACGGTAGCATGTACGGTGTTCACCGCCAGCCCATCGGCAACCGCCCCCAGAGGAGACTCGGCCCATACCAGGCTGGAAAACATCCGCTGCCACTTGATATTGATAGGGCTAGCTAGCTGAACCGGCAGTCCTTCACTTGGAATGGTAATATCGGGGTTGGTTTGAGGGGTTACGATCACGTTCAACGCACTGCCCGCCAGGATGTTGCTGAGCTCCAGAGTATAACTGGGGCTGGTTGCCCCATTAATGGCAGCACCGTCCAACGTCCACTGGTAGGTCGTTCCCTGTTCCGCATCGCCATCCACATCATTGAAGGACGATGTCACGATAATGACCTCCCCCGCCCGCGGTTTGGCATTGTCTACCGAGAGCGTGGTGGTCGGTGGTCGCCCGTGCACTGGCTGGGTGGATTGCTGGACAGCCTGCACCACCTGGCTCATCACGACGATCAGAACCAGTACTATCCTGAATCCTAAAACCTTAGAGATATCATTGCGATGCAGCATCCAACGTATCCATCATACTGATTGGTTAAACCCATTGGCCCAGGCACACCTTAAGCATGCCTGGGCTGACCCTTTATTACTGAGCCACAGGGTTGCTGACTACCACCTGAACTCTCAGCCTCTGGTCTGTCCGCACTGGAGTATAGGTGCTGCTGGTTGCTCCGCTTATGTCGCTGTAAGTATTTGTTCCCTGGCCAGTTTCAAGCTGCCACTGGTAGGTCACGCCAGTACAGGTTCCCCCCGCACAGGTTGCTGTTGCAGTCAGAGTAGAGTCAACCTGTGGATAGCCACCAACTTCACCGGTAACCGTCACGCCGGTGACTGTCCCACCCGCAATAACGGTCAAGGTATTGGAGGGAACCACTAAACCAATGGCCGGATCGGTAATGGCCGGGTCGGTGTGCGGAGTCACTAACACGGTAATGGCTTTGCCCAAGTCTCCGGCCACAATGGTATAGGTATTGCTGGTCGCCCCTGCAATATCTGCACCATCAGCCTGCCATTGATAGGTTTCCGGTATCGCCGTATCACCATCCGCATCGCTGAACGCCCCTGCGGTACCGATACTTAAGGTATCACCGATATCGATCAAACCATTGCCGCTGGCATTGTCAGAAACGATGGTGCTCTGCGTCACTACCGGGGCCCGCCCTCTTACGGTGGAAGTCGGGCTGGAGGTCACCGCCGACCAGGCAGAACCGACTATCAGCATGCTGAGTAACATTCCCGATAGCAGAGGCACCAGCCCTCTGCGTGAGCCAATTTTGTTGTTCATTATTTTCTTTCCTCTGCTGTACTCAAAATCAATGTTTGAATCACCCTCCAGAGCCGCCTGGAATAATGATAAAACCCCGGTCCTAATGCGATACCACTCGAACAGCCCGTTTCTGTAAGTTTGCCGTCACCGTCAATGTTTCTGAGGTTGCGCCAGGAATATCGACAAACACCCCCGAACCTGCAGATGACTCCACTTCCCACTGATAATTCATTGGTACTCCGTTACACAAGGCAATTGAACACATTGCAACGGCCAGGAGGTTATCCCCAACGACCGGATGCCCAATCAGCTCAGCGCCGTTGCTGTATATCAGCAATTTGACCGGTGTTTCTGGCACAAAAGAGATCTCTGTACTTGCCAGATAGTCACCGATGGTGGCGGTCACCGTGGTGACTCCGGGATTAACATTGGCTAGCTTCACCGTCACCAGCCCCTCATTATCTGTCGTGTCCGCAGAGGGTAGGACTGTCGCACCATTGTCTACCTCAAACTCCACTGCGGTAGCATCGATAGGATTGCCATGGCTATCGGTTACCCTTGCTTCAACCTTATTAACATCAACGCCATTAGCGTATGCATGATCGCTAATCACCATCAGCTCAATGGTGGCAGCGCTGCGATCGGCGGTGAGTACCACGTCGTGTGACTTCATCTCCACGGCGGCACCATTTACCGTAGGAACTACGGTTACCGTGCCTGCGACTATTCCACTCAGTTTGGCGCTATACACGCCGTTATTTTCCGTTACCGCGCTCAGAGTAACCTCTGGAATACCCGTGACCTCAAAGGCCACCGTTAACCCGTTAATCGGCTGGTGATCCCTATCCTGGGCGGTAAACTCCAACGTACTGGCCTGCAAACCATCCGCAATGATTTCTACTGGTTCTACGCTAAAAAGGGAGTTTTCTGGGCTCAGGACCTGACTACTCGCGATTAAATTAACTTTAGCTGAAGCCAGAGAGATATCATTAATGGTTGGCGCAATAATAGCTTCTCCCTGGGAGAACCCTGCCGTTAACTGATAGGTGTAGACCCCCGGGGCGGTCTCAGTAACGGCACTCAACAGCGGGATGCTGATAGGTTGGGCTGCACTCGTATTCGGTGTAAAATGCAAATCCGCCGTCAGTTGGTCCCCCATTCCCTGAACCGGAAAATTGTTAACGTCTTTTAAATTCAAGGTAATCATGCTTTTGGCAACGCCATCAGCAGGTATTTCGGCCGGGGATGCCTGAATGCTGGAATTGACTATGCTGACATTTTGCTGCGTGACAACGATCTGCGTGGTACTGCGGTTTGAAGCATTGCCCTGATTATCATAAGCCACGGCAGCTAACGTGTAATTATTATTGCCTGCACTGTAAGGGGGTAATTTTATCGAAATGCTTTGTGAAGAGGTTTGTATTACCGCTCCCCCGGCTGCCACCAACGATGCGCTATCCCAATCGATGCGTTCAAGCCCATATTTCGCCGTCACCTGCGCATCCACTTTGATCGTTTCAAAGGCACTTCCGGTCATTTGATCCGGCAATGCCAATTGGATTAGCGTCTGTTTCTGGTACTCCAGCACAATCTGGTTATTACGCTCCACCAGATCATAACGGCTACCGGCCAGCGTACGGCTTGCTGCCACCGCAGAGGGATCAATTTGCGCCTGCCAGGATTCCCCCAAACGGTAGTTCAGTTGCACACTGATGTTGCTATCGTTGCGGCTACCTTTACCGGCACGGTGCTCTGCTCCGATAGTGATCAGGGGGATCGGTGTATAGTTGATCCCCGCGGTGATCGCATAGGGATTTTTCTGCCGGTCATCCTTACCAAACAATGCCACTTCGTCACCCCGGTACTGCTCAAACATCAACTTTCCACCCAACTGAGGATAAGCGGGTAAATAAGCCTCTGCTCGTAGATCATAGCCGTTGGCAGGGCGTTCATTGTAATCGGTAAAATCCCGGGATTGATGCCAATCGGTAAGAGCCAGATAGCTGTTAGCCGATAACTTCAGATAATCCGTCCAGGCTTCTACCCCAAAGCCGACACGGTCGTTCTTACCCGTCATGTCACGATCAAAAAAGGCATTAACCCCATACATCCAATTATCTTGCACAGTCCGAACACCCGCCCCGAGATTGACGGTGTTGCGGCTGTCTTGGTTTCTCATCCCTAACTGGCTGAATAAAAGCGATTTTCTGTCATCATAAAGCGGTACCAGAAGATCGATCGAGCTCCCTTCCAGGCTGAAGTCATCATTAAGATTAAGTTGAACGCGCGCCGTCCCATACGAACTCAGCCAATGTTGTGCCGAATCATTGATTTCACCCACCACCATCGAACGCGCCATACCAGCCGCTGCCAACGGGGTGTTATCATCGGCTAACAGTGTGGTCCCCTTTAACAGGCCATGTGCTAGCCTCTCTTCATGCTGAGAAGGGGGTACCGCTGGGGAAGCTTCTGTTTGCTGGTTTTTTAAGCGCAATGATGTTGCAGTCGGGATATCAATTTCATCGCCGCTCCCCAGTTGATTAAACGGTTTTGAGAATGAGCGAAACTGATTAACCTTTTTTAGCTCATCCAGCGTAATATGCTGCTTTTTTGCCACACTATAGACAGTTTCACCTATTCCCAAGGTATATGGCTCGGTTTCATACAGCGTAACAGGCTTGGTTAGAGGTGCAGGAGCTAGCATTTTTGCTATTACTGGGGCAAAGGAAAGGCTCAACGGCAATAACAGTTGAAAGGTAACATTAACCCACACAACAAGAGGTTTTAATGCCACAGAGGAAAACTCCAACGGGATATCAGTTAGAATAGTTGGGCTTTTGTTCCTTCACAAATGGGAGGGGGCATTGAACAACACTATGCTGACTTCAACCGGAGGTACATAGCCGATGCGTTCCCGCAATCGGTGGTCAAAGCCTCGCTACTGACTGATTTCACTCGATATATTCCACTGGGCAGTAATCTGCGCGGGTTCGCGGTGGGATCAGCGCAGATAACCTCGTGAGCGGCGTCTACAGCAAGGTGCAGTTTTCGCCAAATGCGTCGCTTTCCTGACCGTGCATTTTCACCTTCCAGTCGCCCTCACCGAAGACTTTTAAGCCGGTTGACGAGAGCCTTGTTGTAGGCCGCCCAGTGGTTGATTTTAAATTTTTGTTTTACCACGGGATACCGCTACAGGATCAGGAATGTGGTGATCTGATCCGGATTGCAGCCAGAAGTTCGATTTATTCAACAAAGCCGTTATAAGGTCGTAGGTTGAATCGATTTTTCCGAGCGTCCCGAACTGACACCAACAATGATACAACTCAGAAATACCAAACAAACCCCTAAAATACTATATAGCCCAAGAGTTTCACCAAACAGCCATAACAAAAATGTTGAAGTTACTGGAGTCAGATAACCTAACAAGGAAGTTCTTCCGCTGAGATCTTTACGCATTGCTATAGACCAAAATAAAAAACCCAGTCCCATCGGACCTACGCCGAGATAAAGTCCTGCAAAAATCAGTGGAGATAGCTTTAAAGAAACTCCTTCCCATGCCACCCAGACCCCAGCAATAATCACTCCGATGCAAGCAGCTGGAATTAATACCTGAGCACTGGAAACATGATATCGACCAATTAGAAATGAATATGATGCCATACATATAGCCGATAGCAAGGCACACATGTATCCAAGCCAGTCATTATATGAAATAACTTCATTCCCCGTATTGATAATCATTGAAACACCGATAAAACCAGCTACTGAGCATAGAGCCAATATCCAAGGCGAGTTAGAAGTTCCTGCAATGATAAACATAAAAGCAAGAATCAGTGGCCAGCAATAGGCGATTAGATTAGCAGCTAATATTGGAGCCATTGCAAAAGCCAAATACTGAAAAATCATAGTACCGACTAATCCAATCAGGCCGATAAGGATTACTTTAAGGCTAATACGCCCTTGTACCTTTTTCTTATTCAGTTTATGCATACATATAAAAACAGATAATGCACCAATAAATTGAAGTAGTTGCACATAGGATACTGGGTAATACTGAAAAATCCATTTAGCAACTGGGGCATTAGTTGACCATAAAGCAATCGCAGCTAAACCGAATAGCGGTGCTTGGGGAAGCTTAATCATATTAAGTCCGCTTTGCCTATCGCATCAAGTTTGTGCATATATTCTCTATAGGCAGGAAGCTGATTGTTACAAACATCTTGTTTAAGTTCATGGACCCAACCACTATTTAAGTCATTATCTGCCGCTAAGTAGAACATCCGGTTATCATCAATGAATGATTTTTCTTGTGAGTACAAGTTAAGGACTAATGTTACATGTTCACCGACACTAATCGGGGCAGTACGGTGTAAAATACCAATAAACTGCCCTAATGTGCTGTATCCGCATTTATGATCAAGACCGATTATTTTATTTGAGGTGATTATTTCACCGCTTTCAAATATAGCCTTACCTTCTTCAGTAAGACCATTATAAATTTCAAGATATCCGCCCTGAATCTGTTCGCTAATTGAAAATGGGATTAATTCTGTAACGGCTACACCATCGCTATGCCAGTCAACAGCTCCATCGGCAGATCTCATAAAAGTGATGATTGAACTTACAATAGAGAGCGGATCGTAATTATGCATAAATTCCGCAACACCGAAATTATATATCTTCCATACTGAGTCATGCCCGAGTATTGATTTTCTATCAATGCATGTTACACAATTAAATTGTGAAATACTCATTATCCATCATCCTATTTCTATTTATTATAAAACAATTAAATTTCACCATAACACTCTTTAACCTTTTTATGGTGATAATTATTAATTTATTTTTATATCTGCCGTGGCTCCCATGCGTACCATAACCAACGCTGGCGTTTTTTGTTGCCGATAAACGACCACATCTCATCCACTTCGCAAATCAGTTGAATATGCAGGTTATCCAGTGGCAGCGTGGTTACATTCCGCGGCGAGAGTTTTTTAAAGTGCGCACGACGGCATTGATACTGATATGTAACGTCCGCGCAGTGTCACGAATACCCGCATTATTCATCGCCATGTCAACGATGGGTCTTTCATTCCAGGTTGGCAGGCGCGATAGGCATAATCAAGCTGGAAGGTGCGTTTGCAGGACTGACAACGGTAACGCTGATGACCACTTTTAGCATAACCGTGTTTCTTTACAGGGTCTGTCTGTTCACAAAATGGACACCTTACATCGACTTTAGCCATCCTATCCCCACATTCAAAATCGGAGATTTTACACTGCAATCAACATATTGAATACTTGACCGATAATTCGAGTTCAGCAGAGTAATATGTTGGCATAGCAACCATTAAAGTAGCCGGAGCACCTCCGGCTATTTCTTAAGAAAAATAGTTATTTATTTCAGCTTTCATAAACTGACTAAATGTCATATTAATATCAATTACATCCTCTCCCTCTGTGTAACAATAAACAGCAGGATCAAAACTAACCACATCAACAAATAATAATGATGTGTAGCCTTGATGCATTAAAAATGCAAACATATTAGAGGGAGGGATCACATTATTATCCTTCATTAAATTACGAGTTTCTTCATTTATATCTTGCAATTCATTAAAGAAAAACCAAGTACCCTCTTTAAAATTACCAGCGGACACTCCCATCTTTCTTAAGAAAATCTTATAAAAACAAGGCAATGGCCCATATTCCCCCTCCAAAGCCATGATTTGTCTTTCAGTACACCCTATAACAGGCATACCTTTCTTAGTAATTACACTTACAATCTTATCAATTTCCTCAATATACAATTCTTTATTCATTTCACACCTATTGAAGAATATTTATTTTCACGCCAGGGAACATATCTCCAAATTGCCTAATGACCCCTTGGCATGAATCACATATTGGCAACTCAGAAAACAGATTGATAGTACCTTTAGAGTCAGGTGTTATTTTACTCCCAATATGCTCTAATATTTTAGCTTCTGAATCAAAGGCTCGTGGATGGGAAACAGTCGTTGTTGTGAATAAACGGTTATTTGGATCAGGAATATCAACAAACCCTGGAATAGACCCTCTACCACTGACAGCATCAGCAACTCCTGATACTCCATCAATATCATAATTAGAAGTTGCTATATTCCTTCCTTTGCCAATTCCTCCAGGTTTTCCGCCTAAATTACTGCGATGTTCCGCCGCTCGTGTAACAGCACAACCTGATAATCCAAGTGGATCTATCCATGTAAGAGGGTTTTTAACGTAGGCATACAGGTTCACCCCCCCCGCCAGCCCTATCGGGTCTTGGCTGATAAACGCGGCGCTCTGCGGATCATAATACCGATAACGGTTGTAATGTAAACCACTCTCTTTATCGTAATATTGCCCCTGGAACCGCAGCGGGTTCTCGATGGTATTGGCACGTTGCGGACCGGGTTCGCCCCATACGCTATGCTGCTGATGCCAGACCAGCGTACCCTGAACATCGATCAGCCTTATCGGCGCGCCGTTCGGGTCGCATTCATACCAGTAGCTGGCACGGTCAGCCGTTTCCTCGGTCATCAGCGCCAAAGGCTGATAACTGCCCGGCAGATAGACGTACTCCCTGACGGTGGGCAGCAGTTGTTTTATCTGCTGCTTGCGCTGATGTGGGGCCTGGAGGTCATACACTGATGCCGATTCAGGCAGCGAGGTTTCAGACCGGGCTTCGCCAATCAAGTGGTTGCCCTGCCAAAAAAACACCCGGTTGTCTTTCGTTCCCTGCTTGGTGACACGCCTCCCCAAGCCATCGTAGCCGTAGTGGGTCACGGTGCCGTGTTGGTGCATCTGGATAAGCTGGTTCTCCGCATCCCAGACCAGGTCTTGCCTGCTGTCCGGCAGGCTCAGGTTCCGGCGCTGGCGCAGGTTGCCCGCCCGGTCATAGATATAACGGGTCGCCCCGCGCATCCCCTCCCGGAACCAGCCGCCGGGTGCATCGCTGACCGACCTGACGGTGGTTGCCATGTGGTTGCCCGCCGCGTCAGTGATAAAGTGCAGGACAGTGCCGTCAGACTGTGTTGCGGCCAGCAGTTTCCCCATGGGGTCATACGTGAAGCGGCTGGAACCGTCCAGGCTGTCCTGCCGTTCGGTGATATTGCTCTCCCTGTCCCAGCGGTACTGGGTATTGAACAGAGGCTGCTCACCGTGCATTAACGACTGTGAGGTCAATCGGTGGTGGGTGTCATAATGAAACGCCTTGACCAGCGACTCATTCAGGCTCAGTTGGGCCAGACGGCCACAGGCATCCCACCCGAGGGTGGCTGGTTCATCCTGATTCAGTTGGAGCCGTGCAGTCTGGCCAATGGCGTTGTAGCCCCAACTGACCTGATGGCCGGCGCTGCTAGCCCTTTGGAAGTACTGGCCCTGTGTGTTGTACTGGTGTTCTAGGCGAAAACCATCCTGAATTTCTGCCCGGACACGCCCGGTGGCATCGTATTCCCATGACAATTTGCGGTGCGCATTGTCACACTGCGTCAACAGCCCGCGCCGGTCATAGTCATATCGAGTCAGTGGTATGTCGCCGGTTTCCGGCAGCTTCTCCGTCAGCGCGCCATCTGGGTTGTACCGATAGCGCAGCACCTGGCCGAGCGGGTCCGTGCGTCTGACCAGCAGACCATCGGGGGAATAGGCGTAATGGGTACTCTGTCCCCAGTAATCCCGTTCTTCCACAATCAACCCGAGGGCGTTACGCACCAGCGTCCAGCGCTGTCTGGCCGGGTTGCTCACCCCGACAAGCCGCTCTTCGGTGTCATAGTGGTAGCGGACTTCGTGGCCGTCTGGTGTGACACAGCGAGACAGCACCCCGGTGCCACTGTATTCCAGGCGGGTTTCCCGGCCACTGTCGTCCTGATACAGCACCGGCTGGTCTTCCCGGTCCCAACTGATACGCAGGGTCATCAGCCCCTGGCGCTGCTGTGCCACCAGGCGGTTTTTCCGGTCGTGGAAGGAACGGGTGACAACGCCGTTACTGTCCGTCATTGTGATGATATTCCCCATGTCATCATGCTCAAACTGCTGGGGCGTGACACCTGGCGACGTGAACGTGCGGACAAAGCCCCATTCATCATAGCGGGCCAGCGGGCCCGGCAGATCCGCCGTGCGGCTTTCTATCAACTGGCCGTAGTCATCGTAGCGGTAGTGCTGTTCCAGGCCGGTCGGGTCGGTTGCCTTCAGCAGATTGCCATGAGCGTCATAGGCATAGTGCCAGACGTGTCCCTCGCCGTCGGTCCGGTGAGTGAGGCGGCCTGCCGGGTCACGGGTGAAGGTTTCACGGTGGCTGGCGGGCGAAATCTCTGCTGTCATCTGGCCGTAGTCGTCATATTCCCACCGCCATACTGCCCCGGAGGAGAGGGACACCTGGACGGGCAGGCCGGTCTCGTTGTACAGGAAGGTAGTGATGTGGCCTAACGGGTCGGTTTCACTGACCGGCAGTCCATCGCTGCTGAAACGGATACGGGAAGTATTGCCTAGAGAATCCGTGACCTCGGCTTCATTGAGGAGGTCATGCCAGACAAAGCGGTAGTCATAAAGCCCCTGGTCCCCCCAGGCATGGACAACGCGCCACTGGTCATCGTAATCGTAATAAAATGACAGCCCGATCCGGTCGGTATGCGCGGTCATATACCCCTGACGGTAGCGGTAATGCCGGGGGCACCCTTCCGCATCGGTTTCCTGGCGCAGGTAACCCGCCTCGTCATAATCGTACCGGGTCAGTGGACGGTAACGTTTGTCATGTGGGGCCCGGAAAGCCAGGGCGCGTAGCGTCCCCTGGGCAGTTTCGGCGTGTATCTCCCGGCCTGTGGGGCCACGGTGAGTGACCTCCCGGATGCAGGTGAGCTCCTCTTGTTCGTTGCGGATAAACTGCCAGCCGTTGCCCGCCCCATCACCGAGGGCGCTGATGGGGTACTCCCGCACCGAGGCAGCAAAGGTCGGCGGTGTGGTGAACTGGTAGCGAACCTGCTCATCATCGCTGACCGTCCAGGTCACTGTTCCGTTGTCATTCTCCGTATACCAGAGGCGGCCCGCAGGGAAAACGGGTACCGCATGCGCTTCGCCGGGGAGAACGGGCCGTTCGGCGAACACGCTCAGTCCCCCGGCAGAGCGGAAAAATCCGACGCCCTGGTCAGCGTGCCAGCTCAGGGTGGTGTCTGCCGGTGTCAACCAACGTGGCCCGCATACCCCTGGCATCTCCTCGCCGGATGAACGATAAACGCGCATCC
Organism: Serratia sp. (in: enterobacteria); assembly: GCF_046715635.1. Lineage (GTDB taxonomy): Bacteria > Pseudomonadota > Gammaproteobacteria > Enterobacterales > Enterobacteriaceae > Chania. The sequence goes on along the minus strand of NZ_JBKJYW010000181.1, from coordinate 19,441 downwards.
AGACCAGTGGGAATCGCCCCGCCAGGGAAAAATCCTGGTGCTCTACATAAACGCTGCCGTCGCGGATATCCACTGGCTCGGCGCGGAACACCTTACATTTCCAGAACCCCGAGTCCATGTTTTTGAACAGCTTCTGTCGTACCCCCTTGAATTTGTCCATCGCTTTTTTGTAGAGGTTGCTTTTCTGAAAGCGTTTAAAACCCTTGAAAAAGGCTTTTATCCCCAGCGCAACCCAATTGACGGTCAACGGGCCACCAACAATGACATTATTGGGGATGGCGACGTTAAAGGTCAGGGGCATTTCCAGCGATTTGGGTTTGACCTTGAATTTCTTGCGGGCGCGAAACGGCGGGAACATCCCCACCACGTTGCAGCTCAGGGCCGGGACGCCGATGCGGCTGAACGGGTCGCCATCGGCAGAAACGGTCTGGCTGCCCATGAACAGTTCATCCTCGCCCATCGGGCCCATGGGGAAACCCTGCGGGGGTAACCAGGCACCGGCCACGGGGATATGCAGGCACTTGCCGCCGGTGCCTGCGGTGGTGCGTTTGCGCCCGTTTACATCAATGGTACCGCCAATAATCGGCAGGTAATCGGGGATATCGAAAACAATGCCGATATGCGGCGTGGGTAGGGGAACCGGGCAGGTCAGATAGAAATGCAAATCAATGCCCAACTGCGGGTCAAAGTGTGAACTGGCATGAGCCATACGTGCGTCTCCCCCGGCCTGTTTAGAACAGCGCTCTTAACAACTCGCGCATGAAGGCACGTGGGCCTGAGGTGCTTTCAGCATCGGTAAAGCAAAACCACAGGATAATCACCAGAGCAGCGATAATGGTGATAAGGTATTTCGAAGAGGTTTTCATACTGCTCCAGCGTTTTGGTGGCGGGTGATAAAATTGTTCACGATCTCTTCTTCTCCTGGACTCAGATAATCTGGTAGCGCCTCCCAGTTTCCGGGGGCGTCATCAAACGGGTGTGCAATATCAGGGACTCCTGCCCAGTACGGATGCAGCAATTGACGGGCCAGCAGAGTCACCTCCTGAAACGGGATATTCCCCTGCCTGATAATCTGCTCCCGGTTGGCGCGTATATGGTTAAATGCCACCGTCAGTTTCTTGTTGAGCAGTGAGTCCAGAGTATCAATCTCGTCCGCATTGGCCGGTGAAGACAGTTGTTCTGACAGACGCTCCGTCTCCTGAATAATGGCGCTTTTCTTCTTCAGCCACTCATCAGCACAGTCGGTCAGTGCCTGAGTACGATCCCTGTCGTGAAAGAGCAGTAAATCCTGAAACAGAAAGGGTAACGAGGTCATCTGCCGGGAATTTGCTGGCAGAGGCCGGGCAAACTTTATGGCTTGGGCAAAGTAGTGAGAGGCATTTTCGATGTTTTTTGCCATCAGTTGGCAGTGTCCGGCCATGCGCCAGCCTTCAATGGTCAGCCAGCTGTTACCGGCTTCTTCAGCGTGTCCTGCCCCGGTAGCATATTGAACCGTGGCTTCGGGATAGTCCCTGTCGGCATAATGCGCCGCGGCAAGGCTGAACCTGGACTGTGTCAGTAGCGTGAGGCGCAGCGCTTTTTCCGGAATGCGCCCCGCAGCGTTGACCGCTTCCCGGTAAGCGCAAATAGCCTGTTTAGGCTCGCCGTGTTTAAGATGGCTTCCTGCAATCATGTTCTGAACCACCGTACACTGCGCATGCCACTGTTTTTCTGTTGCCAGAGACAGCGCCCTGTGTGCACGGTCAGCTACCTGTTGTGCCGTGCCGCGTTCGAGCAGAATAAAAATGTCCAACAGCAGTGAACGGAACCGTTGACTGTCCGGATCACCGCCACCCGGTTGCTGATGCAGCGTGTCTTTCATAAGGCTGAAGACGTTGGCAGGGCAGGTGATGAGCAGGCTCCGCTCTTTGTTACTGTCAATGAGTGGCTGCCAGGCTGGATTTTCATGAGTATCGCAAAGTACCAGCAACAGCCTGTCGGGGAGTAGGGAAACCGCCTGTTGCAGCCAGCGCATCCAGGCGGTGTCATCACTGACAGATTCAGGGTTGAGCACGATAACAAAGCGACCAAAAAGTGCCCGATGATGTCGGATAAAGTCGGCAAAAACAGCAAACAGCGCCGGGCTGTGAGCGGTCGCTTTCTGTTCGGGTATCCAGGGGGGAACAGGAAGCTCGCTGGCACCTGCCCGACTGGTCAGCTCTTGGTACAGGCTAAGGCAGTAATCGTAACCCGTCAGGAAAGGTGATGAAAAAGTGGCAAAAAGGTCATTGATGCCGTGAGCGCCGGGCTGTTCTTCCTGAAAAGCCAGTAAGGCATGAGTCAGATCTGCCGTGTCTGCGCGGCTTCTGAACACGACAAGACTGCCTTTCTCACGCTTGTCCGTGGTGGAGTGCCAACGTTCTGCGAGTTCGGAAACCTGCCGCATAACCGGATTGTCTGCTGGTGATACCATCCTGCTCTCCTTGCACTCAGGCATTCAGTTTGATTTTTGTACCGTTAACCGCAACCCCAGAGGCATCAATCTTAATCACGGAGCCCCCGGCTTGGATCTCTATGCTGCTACCGTCAATAACAATGGCGCTGCCGTTCACTGAAAGCGTGATTTTCTCTGAGGCCGAATCCGTCATGCTACCCACGGTGATGCGCTCATCCTTGCCGGTGACATGGAGGTTTCGCCCGGCAGAGATGGTGGTTTCCTGATAACCGGTAACGGTGGTTTCCTGCCCCTCGTGGTATTTTTCAGTGAGTTTCCCGTCGACGGTGACAAATTGTTTCCCGACCACTTTGGTGGTCTGGTTGCCATCAACGGTGAGTTTCTGTCTACCGGTGACATGCAGGGTTTCATTCGCCTGTACGCTGTGCTTGCGGTCCTGCATAACGGTCTGAGTTTGTTTACCCTCAACCGTGATGAACTGATTGTTTTTTGTCGTCAGGGTGTGAACATCAGTGATGGTTTCGGTACGCGTCCCGGTGATGCTTAAGGTTTCGTTACCTTTGACGGTTTCCGTTCGGCTACCGTCGACGGAAACGGTCTCGTTACCCTTGATGGTTTCCGTCCGGTTGCCGTTAATGGTGACCGTTTCATTTCCCTTCACCCGGTGGTCACGGTCAGCCTCAACGGTGTGGCTTTCGTTGGCACCGACGGTGGCAGTGAGGTTATTCCCGACGGCATGGGTCGCGTCGTTTTTAACCTCGGTATCCATGTTGCGGTGAGCGTTAATCCAGACCTGTTCGCCACCGGCTTTGTCCTCAAAACGCAGGCCGTTGCCGGTGTCCTTGCCACCATCCTTGGAGCGACTGAAGAATCCCATCTGTGTGGCTGCCGCAGGCAGTTCCCACGGCGGCATATTGGCTTCATTGTAAACTCTGCCCAGCACGACAGGGCGATCAGGATCACCGTTGATGAAATCTACTATCACTTCATCATTCACCCGGGGTATCTGTATCCCTCCGTAACCCTGTCCGGCCCAGGGAGAGGCGACGCGTATCCAACAGGAACCGGTATCATCCCCTGGGCCGTCAGTGTCCCAATGGAACCTGACCTTAATGCGCCCGTACTTGTCAGTCCAGATGGATTCTCCCGCAGGGCCGACCACCCTGGCGGTTTGTGGTCCCTGGGTACGGGGCCATGAGGCGGTACGCGCTGGACGAAACGGCACTTTGGTGGGAATGACCGTAAACGTAACGGAATGAAAGCCCCCTTTGCCTCCGCTGGTATAAACGTTCTCCTGAATATTCACTGCGGACGAGATGATAAAATATTCTTTATTCTGCTCCGGTGAAGGATGGGCGGCCAGGGTAAAGGTGTAGCCTGTGGTGATCCCCCCCGCGCTTCCCGTGCCCGTTATCATCTCATGCTCAATCTGCCAGCGTTCCTGACGCAGGTGGGCATAATGCTCCGCATCATTTTTCTCCACCAGGCGTCCTGGCCACTCGTAAACAGGGATGCTGCCCGGTTGATGCGCCACCGGATTTTGTACAGACTGAAGCAATTGTGCATAGGGTTTGCGGAAATCGTAGTCATCAATGATGCTGATACCCGGCGTGGTTTGACAGTTGACTGTCCAGCCACGGATGCCCTCACGTTTCGTGGTACTGCCTGAAGGGGTAGGAACCCACGAGATGGTTTCATAACCCGAAACCGGCTGTGAATACGGGCTGTCCGACAACACCAATGTATGGCTGTTTTTCTCATGGCGGAACCACCAGAATATCCCTTCATGTTCCAGCATGCGGCAAATAAAGTTAAAAGAGGACTCACCGTACTGCACGCAGTAACCCCATGAGCGGTAACTGCCCGACAAACGGATTTCCGGCGTGATACCGAAACGTTCACACACGTCTTTGACAATTTCCGGAGCGGTTTTTTCCTGATAGATTCGGAATTTCCGGTCCAGTTTCATTGGCCACAAAACGGATTCAGCGGTGAGGATGTATTGCTGATACTGGGTGCCTTTCAGTTCCGTGGTGGTCTGGCTGATATGGGTGATAAACCCGTTGATATACCGTGGTTCGCTACTGTGTTGAAGCGGGATTTCTAGGGTGATGGTTTTGCCGAGAAGTATTTTCAGGGTTGCTAGCGGTATCTGACTCAGCAACGTGATGGTATAGATGAAAGATGAGGAAAGGGATTCGGTGCCTTCGACAGCGTAAAACAGTAAAGTCTGCCCTTCTTCGGGAAGGTGAGCAATAACCCTGGGCTGAGAAAAATCGTCCATGAAATCCTCTGTCTGTTGTACTCATAAAATGCAGGGAACCGCCCCCTGATAGCATCTAATCCGTCACGAACAGGAACTACCGACAAAACAAGTCAGAAAAACCAGGCTTCGCCGTATTTCCGTCTGCGACAAGCCACTCTCCATAATTCACTATACGGCGAAGAGTTTCTTCCAGCCAATGTATTCATCACTGACTCAAATTTTATATGACAATACAGGAACAATTTATCACTTATGAATCACTATTTCAAAAAAAAGGTTAACCATTCGGTGGTAGCAAAATTGTTCCAGCCATATCCTCTTTAAGAAACAGTATAAGCTAAAGGTTAACCTACTCTTGAGCCTCTACTCAGAGTTCTATTCGAAGATACGCACAACAAATAGGGCAATCTGACTGGTTGCGTGCAAGCCAGTGGCTCCTTTGAAGGGAGATTCATAAACTGGGAGGAATATAAGCCATTAATCACTTTTACTCAGTCAAAGTATCGAGATAATCAGCCCATTTTTGCAGCCAGACCTTACACTCTGCCTCGTAGCTATAAATATCATAGGTGCCTTCGATACCTTTGCGGGAATGGCCTAAACGGCCTCGGCGACTTAACTGGGGCATCCAAGACGAGCTAAGCCAGTACGGTTCGGCGTAGGTCGTGTGGCGTCCAAGGCGGGATATCGATCATTCTATTAAGTTCGCGTAAGCGGTGTGAATCTTTATTAAGAAAATACTGGGTAATCGGTTTACTGGTTCTCCGCGAGGTAAAAAAGTAATGAGTCGAAGAGTCTCGAAGTGATTTAAGAAAGTCGATTGCTTGCTTTGATAGCTGAATATGCCTTTCGCTACCTGTTTTAGTCTCTTTCAGGTGAATGGTGCCTTTTTGGAGATCAACATTTCCCCAAGCCAATGCACAAATCTCACCCGTGCGACACCCGGTCAATAGTGTCAACAGTAAAACGTTTTTAACATTAGGTGGAAAGCTAGAATTAGGCAACCAATCGCGCCTCTGCGCCAATTCACTTTCTGATAAAACGCGCTTGCCAGGTCTTCACTTTCGCTTGAGAAATACTTGCTTTTGCCAGTGATGCAGGATCGGTAAAGTTCTCATCTAATTTACCAAGGCCGAGAGCAAATTCATAGGCAGCACACTACCAGCCAACACGTTTGCCCCACGTTAAACCGCAGCCATAACAAGTTCAATCACATCTTTACGTGTCACATCCTGAGCAGCCCGATCATCTACTTTCTCAACAACATCTTTTGTCAGGGTTCTTCTCGTAGCATACTGGCTTGTTGAGTTCCTAGCCCCCAAGATAATCTTCCCATCTTTCCCATGACGATCTTCAATGCGTTCGGTCAGGTGCAATTCGACTAAATCTTTTACCGTGAAGACGGCCTGCTGCGTAGCCAACTCGGCTTGCTGTTTGTGATTTTTTCAGCTTTTAGTTCGCTCGCAGGACATCGGCCTTCATTTATTACCAGCTTGAGCATTTGCAATTCAGCACGACCCTGGGCTAGGGTGATATTGGGGAAATGGCCGATTTTGACTTGGGTAAGTTTGTGAGTGATGGGGCTGGTGTAGCGGTAGAAGAAAGTTTTAATGCCGGTAGCGCCGCAGGTGATCCTTAACCCACGATTTTCACTAGTATCAGCTTTGTCAGAGCAGCCGGGTTTCATTGCTTCAATGGCTTTAATTGACAGTGGTTTTTAGTAGGATTTGGTGAGACAACAAGAAACAACATCACATAATAAAATTGTTATAAAACAGCATGTTGATTCACAATAACCGTTGAGCACACAACCTTAAATCACTTTGTAATGGTAAATTATAAGGAGTATTATCATATGATTGATCTGTATTACGCACCGACTCCCAATGGGCACAAAATTACCCTGTTTTTGGAGGAGGTTGGTTTACCTTTTCGTATCCATCGCGTAAATATCAGTGCTGGCGATCAATTCACACCAGCGTTTCTGGCCATCTCCCCCAACAACAAAATCCCAGCCATCGTCGATCAACAACCCGTTGACGGTGGGGCCCCAATCAGCCTGTTTGAATCGGGCGAGATCCTGCTCTATCTGGCAGAGAAAACCGGCAAACTGCTCAGCAAAGGGGTTAGCGAACGGGCAGCAACGCTGCAATGGTTATTTTGGCAGGTCGCCGGATTTGGGCCGATGCTCGGGCAAAATCATCACTTCAATCACTATGCACCGCAGCCCGTCCCCTACGCGATAGAACGCTACCAGCAGGAAACCAAACGCCTGTATGGCGTGCTGGAAACCGAGTTGCAACGGCACCCTTACCTGGGCGGCGACAACTACAGCATTGCCGATATTGCGACTTATCCCTGGGTAGTGTCTCATCCGCGCCAGCGCATCGATCTGGCGGATTATCCGGCGGTGCGTAACTGGTTTGAACGCATCCGCAACCGCCCGGCAACGGAACGCGCCTACCAACTGGCAGATCAAGCCTAACGCTGCCTCCCCCTCTCTTGCATCGTGTACACATCGGAGAGGGGAAACCGGTGTGATCTCCCCCGCGTTGCTCTCTTTAAGCGTCTGGCTACATTACCTTTTCTTCACTTTCCGTGTATTCTGAGTACAAACAATCAGACCTCCGGAGAATCTCTGATGCCATGCCTGCAACCCGATGCCATTATCCGTATTAAAAACCTGCGGTTACGCACCTTCATCGGTATCAAGGAAGAAGAAATCAACAACCGTCAGGACATTCTGATTAACGTGGCGATCCACTACCCGGCAGACAAGGCGCGTAATAGCGAAGACATTAGCGACGCCCTCAACTATCGCACCATCACCAAGGCGATCATTCGCCATATCGAAGACAACCGTTTCGCGCTGCTGGAAAAATTAACTCAGGATGTGCTCGACATAGTGAAACAACATCCATGGGTAACCTATGCTGAAGTAGAGATAGATAAATTGCTGGCCCTACGTTATGCCGACTCGGTTTCCATGACTATGAGTTACCGACGGGAAACCGCTTAGCACTCACCCTACCAGGGAGGTCGACCATGAAGATCCTGATTACCGGCGCGACGGGGTTGATCGGCAGTAGCCTGACCAGGCAACTGCTGCACCTTTCGCATGATCTCACGCTGTTGACGCGCAACGTCGCCAAGGCACGGGATAAGTTCGGCGACCGGCTCAGCTACTGGCCTTCACTTGATGAGCAACGCTCTCTGGACGGCTTTGATGCCGTGATCAACCTGGCGGGTGAGCCCATCGCCGACAAACGCTGGAGCAAAGCGCAGAAAGAACTGCTGTGCCGCAGCCGTTGGGACTTGACCGAACGGCTAGCCATGCTGATCGCCGCCAGCCATACGCCACCTTCGGTACTGATTTCCGGCTCGGCGGTCGGTTATTATGGCGATCAGGGCCAGGCGGTGGTAACGGAAGAAGAACCTCCGCACGATGAATTTACCCACCAACTGTGCCAACGCTGGGAGGCTCTGGCCCTACGGGCGCAAAGTAGCTACACCCGCGTTTGCCTGCTGCGTACCGGCGTTGTCTTGTCGCCCAAAGGGGGAGCGCTGGCGAAGATGCTACCGCCATTCCGTATGGGCTTAGGCGGGCCGATCGGCAATGGCCGCCAATATCTGCCCTGGATCCATATCGACGATATGGTCAATGCCATTATTTACCTGTTGGACAATCCTCCACTGCGTGGGCCATTCAATATGGTGGCACCTTATCCGGTGCATAATGAACAGTTCACCGCCACCCTGGCCAAGGTGCTGGATCGCCCGGCGTTTCTTCGTGCGCCAGCCTTTGCCATGCGGTTACTGATGGGTGAAGCGGCGGTGTTGGTACTGGGTGGACAGCGGGCGGTGCCGAGACGGTTGGAAGAGGCAGAATTTGTTTTCCGTTTCTTTGAGCTGGAACAGGCGTTGGATGATGTGATCAATCAGCAAGCTTGACCCCTCACCCCAACCCTCTCCAACAGGGAGAGGGAGTTGTTAGCCCCTGCTCTTTTGGAAGTAAAAGAGGTTATCTCAGCGAACTTGATGGATTAGTAATAGTTGATCGTAAACACCACTTTGCCATTTGCCTTGCCCGGCGTAGGGGTCGCAGTCGTTTGAATATAACGGGCAGCCAGGGGAACGCGAATTGTCGAATTACCGTCTTTCGGTAGCATCATTGATTGCTCCGCGGCAAGGTTAAACAGCGTTGGCGTTTGGCTGCTCTCCCCCCAACCTAATTGTATCCCTACGCCTGAGGCTGCCCCAGCGATCGTTGGGTCGATAGCCATAACGCCATTGGCGGCATCCAGCACTTCGGTGGTCGGCGTCAGACGTACCCCAATACTGTTATTGGTCGATGATGTAACAGGAGTTAAACCTGTATTGAAATTTATCATCTTCGCAGGGTTGCTCTGATTATAAAAACCGTAGAATGTCGGGCAATTAGTCAGGGTAATTGAAGCATCAACCCAAGGAGTGGTGGAATTTATCGCTGTAAAGTAGTCATGTATTTCGTAAGACCCCAAGGTAACAGCGACATCAGGGGTAGCGCAGGTTTGTGTTGATACGGTCAAGTTTCCCTGAAACGTAACGTTATTGAGTCTAAGAGGTAATCCTTGGATAGGGCTGGCGAAACGTGAATTCAATATATCATCACTGGCGGTGGGGAAACTCGATGCCTCAATCGTGTAACTTCCTGGCGTCAACGAGCCGATTTTGATCAGTGAAACGTAGCGTGTTGAACTGCTTAACGTGGCGAAACTCCCACCATCACCGATCTCGATATCCTCATCACGATATCCCGGGGTCCCCACTACGGCTGCAGAGCGATCGTTGTAGCGCGATATAGCAACGCCAATCCCAGGAATATTGGTGTTATACACGGCCCCGGCAAATGGCCCAGTATTTAGCCCACTGAGTCCAAGAGGGGCATGAACAATACTGACAGCCCAGTTATAGTAAGCTGGGGGTTGATCGATCAAACACAGCATATAGGAGGGAGTATTCGTCCAAGCACCCTGATAAATAATGGTACCCACAGGAATATCTGCACCGGCTGAAATTACCCCAGGGTTCAGTGGCACAATCAAGGATACGGTGCTTGAGCCTTGATCAAATTCACACGATTGCACAGCCCATCCACTGTGGCTAAATGTTGTTAACAATCCCGCACCGAACAAAGTCAAAATATTTTTTATCGATAACCCCATGATATTGCCTTCCCTTTTCAACTAGGTCCTACCGGCCAGAAAAGTCATTGGTGAGGCTGGGCCTATTTATGTTCTTTGAGCGTAGGCATCAGTATAGTCCACAATACAGGTAATCACTCTCCGGTTGCTCTGCTCTTGCGTTCCGTAGACATTAGGTAGTCCATTCTTGCCTATTGATGAATTCTGATAAGAATAAAAATTAACCAGCCATTCTATTCAACCTACGCCAAAAATTAAAATCATCTATTTCATGACTTGATTAACATTCAATTTACTTTAAAAAATAAACCCTTGTTTAATAAAATGATTATATTAGGTATGATATCTTATTATTACGAGCAGGCTAGAGCATCTGGTATCTGATAAGACAACCTGACTGACGCCTTGAATAGCGAATAGATAATTTCACCAAAACAACAAATAACAACTATCCCGTTGCCGATACCATTATATAATTAACCACCTCAATGGCAACTCATTAAAAATGACAACTCTTCAAGCTATAAAACACAAAAAATAGAATTTAAATCCAAATTAAATGGATGTAACAACATTTAAACCCAAATTTAATTGCAAAGCTATTTATTTAAGCCGAACTTGTTCCGAATAATTTATCAGCATGATATATTTTAAATTCAATATTTACAGTTAAAAAACCCAACAAAATATAAATAACCATTAATATCAAAAGGTTAAGTAAATCACTTTATATAAGATTTTTCTATGATAGGAAGGTAAAGAAATGTCATTAACAAATCACTTGCTATTTCATGTTAGCCGATGGTTAATCGGTTATATAATATTTTTAACAGATACATCTCTAAGAAAAATCTTTGCCCCATCTTTAATGAGATAAATAAAATTCATTTTATAAATATCTCTCGATAAACAAAACTTAGCTATATCCACGTATCAACTCTTAACCGCTCTAGATAAATAGCATGCTAAGCATATGATTTAAAACAGAAATACGGATCAGTTCAGGCAGGAGAGATAATTATCCCCTCTCTCGGTAGAGGGGATAGGAGAGAAATGCCTACTTAAGCACCCCAGAAAGGAACTGTTGCAAACGCGGGCTTTTAGGGTTGCCAAACAACTCCGCAGGTGGCCCCTGTTCTTCAATCAGCCCCTGATGCAGGAAAATGACGTGGCTGGAGACATGGCGTGCAAACTCCATTTCGTGCGTCACCACCACCATGGTTTTCCCCTCTTCCGCCAATTTCTGCATAATGCGCAGCACTTCACCCACCAGTTCAGGATCCAGCGCCGAAGTCGGCTCATCAAACAGCAGCACTTCCGGCTCCATTGCCAACGCCCGGGCAATAGAAACACGTTGCTGTTGCCCGCCGGAGAGGTGCACCGGGTATTTGATTTGCGCCCGCGCATCAATGCCGACCTTATCCAGATAGCGCACCGCCCGTTCGCGCGCCTCGGCCTTGCTCAGCCCCAATACCTGGATCGGAGCTTCCATCACGTTCTCCAACACCGTCATATGGCTCCACAGGTTGAAATGCTGGAACACCATGGTCAGGCGGGTACGCAGCAGCTGCAGCTGTTTCTTGTCGACAACTCTTAGCTGGCCATCCTTGTCGCGCACCATGCGAATATTTTCATTGTTCAGGCTGATAGCGCCTTCGCTGGGCTTTTCCAGGAAATTGATGCAACGCAGAAAGGTACTTTTACCGGATCCTGAAGAACCGATAATGCTAATTACATCGCCCGCATTGGCCGCCAGGGAGACCCCTTTCAGTACTTCATGGTCACCATAACGCTTGTGCAGTTCGGTGACGGCTAATTTTTGTTCAGGCATGGTGGATCCCCGTCATTCATCGATGAGTTACGTGTGCCATCCAGCGTTTTTCTGCCCTGCGGAACAGGCTGATCAACGTATAGGAGATAATCAGATACAGCACGGCCGCAATGCCAAAGGCATAAAACGGCTGGTAGGTCGCCGCGTTGATATCGCGGGCCACTTTCAACAGGTCCGGCACCGTGGCGGTAAAGGCCAGCGCGGTCGAATGCAGCATCAGAATCACTTCATTGCTGTACGCCGGTAATGCCGAGCGCAGCGCCGAAGGCAAAATAATACAGCGATACAGTTTAAAGCTGGAAAACCCATAGGCCCTGGCCGCTTCAATTTCCCCATGCGGCACCGAACGAATGGCTCCGGCGAAAATCTCCGTGGTGTAGGCACAGGTATTCAGCGTTAGCGCCAAAATGGTGCAGTTTAATCCGCTGCGGAAAAACGCATTGAGCAGTTCGGTACCCCGCACGATCTCCAGGCTGTACATGCCGGAATAAAACACCAACAGTTGTACGTACAGCGGCGTACCGCGGAAAACATAGGTATACAACCACACCGGGTAGCGTACCCAGCGGGTGGAAGAAACACGAGCTACCGCCATTGGGATAGCCAGCAGCCCGCCCATGACCACCGAGGAGATCAGCAGCCACAGCGTCACCGCCACACCGGTATAGCGATAGCCATCGGTCCACAGCAGTTGTTGCCAATACTGATGCAGGATATCGATCATAGTTCGGCCCTTTTGACGCCCAGTGAATAACGCCGCTCAAGCCACAGCAACACGCCGTTGGAAATCGTGGTGAACAACAGATACACCAAGCCTGCGACAATGGCATAGAAGAAAGGCTGATAGGTGCCCTTTCCTGCCAGCTGCGTGGCCTTTACCAGATCGTTGAGTCCAAGAATGGAGACCAAGGCCGTCGCCTTGAGGATCACCTGCCAGTTGTTGCCGATGCCAGGTAACGCAAAGCGCATCATGGCCGGAAACAGAATGCGGCGGAAAATCTGCGAGTTGGAAAAACCGAAGGCGGTAGCCGCCTCGATCTGACCACGAGGCACCGCCAGGTAGGCTCCCCGGAAGGTTTCGGTAAAATAGGCTCCGTAGATAAAGCCCAGAGTAATAATGCCGGCCCCCAGCGGATCGATATTAATCTGTGAGAAGCCAATAAACTCCGTCACGCTGTTGAGGGCAATTTGCAGACCGTAGAAGATCAACAGCATCAACACCAGATCGGGCACGCCACGGATCAAGGTGGTATAGGCACCAAAGATCGTGGAAATAACAGGGTTTTGCGAAAGTTTACCGCCAGCGCCGATCAAACCAATTACCACCGCCAGCAATACGGAGCTAAGGGCCAGCTCCAGCGTCACCAGAGCCCCCTCAAATATCAGTTGGGAGTAACCTTGTAGCATTTACGTCACCCTGTCGTCATTGAGCACGTCGTGACACTCCAGCCAGAACAGGCCCGGAAAACCGGGCCTGTTGTCATAGCCAAGTACCCGACAGGAATTAGCCGCCGTAGACGTCAAAGTCGAAGTATTTTTTCGCGAACTTATCGTAGGTGCCGTCTTTGCGCATTTCGGCAAAGGCTTTATCCAGTGCCGCTTTCAGCTCGGTTTCATCCTTGCGCAGGCCCATACCGGTGCCGACACCAAAGAATTTATCGTCCTTCACCGACTCACCGGCAAACTCGTACTCTTTGCCTGGAGGCTGTTTCAGGAAGCCTTCGCTCGCGGCGACTTCATCCTGAAACGCTGCGTCAATACGCCCGGAAGCCAGATCCGCATACACCAGATCCTGATTCTGGTAAGGCACCACGGTCACGCCTTTTGGCTGCCAGTTGGCGTTAGCAAAAGCTTCCTGGGTGGTACCCTGCAATACGCCGATGCTTTTGCCCTTCAGCGCATCGACGGTTGGCAGGATCTTGGAGCCTTTTGGTGCGATCAGGCGTGAGTTGGCCGCAAACAGCTTGTCGGTGAAAGCAATTTCCTGCTGACGTTTTTCGGTAATGGACAGAGAAGAGATGATAGCGTCGATTTTCTTCGCTTTCAGGGAGGGGATCAGCGCATCAAAGTCGCTTTCCACAAAGATACACTTGGTATTTATGCGTTTGCACAGCTCGGTGGCCAAATCGATATCGAAGCCAACCAGCTGACCCTGCGCATTTTTCGACTCAAACGGCGCATAGGTGGGATCGGTACCGATTTTCAGCGTGGAAGGTAATGCGGCAAATGCACTGCTAACCGCGCTCAAAGCCAAAACTAAAGGGAGAACTTTAACAAGCTTTTTCATAATTACCCTCAAATGGATATTTTTGCCGATGCCACTAAGGGCATTACTTTCATCACACACAGGATTTGCAGTAATCATGCCACTTTGTCGTTTGCGAGCGCGGGGAACGGCCACGCTCTGTTCAAACCTCTTCCCAGAGACAATGAACGACAAAATGAACGGCAAACTAGGGCTTCGCCATGGAAAACCTACAAGATACTGAAACAGAGTGCATGGGGAAGCAGGATCATTATGATGCATCAATCGCACTAAATCAGTGCGATGTTGCACAAATGTATAAATTTGAGGGTGGATTAGTTAATTAATGCCTTGCCAACGCGTGAAGAGATCTTGCGGCAGTTCGATGTCAAACTGGTCGATAACCCGATTAACGGTCTGATCGATAATATCGTCAACGGTTTGCGGCCGATGGTAGAAGGCCGGTACCGGCGGCATAATCACCGCCCCCATCTCCGCCGCCTGGGTCATTAGCCGCAAATGGCCCAGATGCAACGGCGTTTCACGCACGCAAAGCACCAGTGGCCGACGCTCTTTGAGCACCACATCGGCGGCGCGAGTCAGCAGCCCATCGCTGTAACTGTTGACGATGCCAGATAACGTTTTGATTGAGCATGGCAAAATCACCATCCCCATGGTTTTGAACGATCCGGAGGAAATGCTGGCGGCAATATCACGCGCATCGTGCACCACATCGGCCAAGGCCTGAACGTCACGCAGGCTCAGCGAGGTTTCCAACGCCAGCGTCTGGCGTGCCGCGTTGCTCATTACCAGATGGGTTTCCACCTCTTCTACACCACGCAGCACCTGCAATAAGCGCACGCCGTAGATAGCGCCGCTGGCGCCGGAAATACCGATAATGAGTCTTTTCATCAAGCTGGCCTTTGTCGGGAAATATGCCGTAAGGATAGCCGAAGAGGGGTAGGTTTGGCAGCAACCTTCGTAGATTCAAGGTGGGAATAAGACAATGCACCGTAACCAACGCTACGGTGCACCGTTTTGGTGAGGCTCGTGGGCGCGTTAGCCCTCGTTATGCATTTCCAGATTTTCTGCTTCCGTCTGGCCGCGCAACGCTTTGGCATCGTCATTACGCAGCGTTTCCAGATATTCCAGATAGCTCTGGTCAACGTCTTTGGTCACGTAGATGCCGTTAAACACCGAGCATTCGAACTGGGCGATGTCCGGGTTCTCTTCGCGTACTGCGGCGATCAGGTCGTCCAGATCCTGGAAAATCAGGCCGTCGGCACCAATAATCTGGCGGATTTCGTCCACTTCACGCCCATGGGCAATCAGTTCCGTCGCGCTCGGCATATCAATACCATACACGTTAGGGAAGCGGATCTCCGGGGCAGCAGAAGCCAGATAAACCCGTTTGGCCCCGGCGTCACGCGCCATCTCCACGATCTGTTCTGAAGTGGTACCACGGACGATGGAGTCATCAACCAGCAGCACGTTCTTATCGCGGAATTCGGCACGATTGGCGTTCAGCTTGCGGCGTACCGACTTACGGCGAGCCTGCTGGCCCGGCATGATGAAGGTGCGGCCAACATAGCGATTCTTGACGAAGCCCTGGCGATACGGCTTATCCAGAATACGGGCAATCTCCAGCGCGATATCGCAAGAGGTTTCCGGGATCGGGATCACCGCATCGATATCCAGATCTTCCCATTCACGCGCAATCTTCTCACCCAATTTCTGCCCCATACGCACGCGGGCGCTGTAGACGGAGATCTTGTCCATAAAGGAGTCAGGACGGGCAAAATAGACATACTCGAACAGGCAAGGATTGGTTTTTGGGTTCTCCGCGCACTGGCGAGTGAACAACTGGCCTTTTTCGGTGATATACACCGCTTCGCCCGGTGCCACATCGCGCAGGAAGTCGAAGCCCAAGGTATCCAGCGCCACGCTCTCGGAGGCGACCATGTACTCACAGCGGCCATCTTCCAGCTCACGTTTGCCAATCACCAGCGGGCGAATACCGTTGGGATCGCGGAACGCTACCAGACCGTGGCCGATGATCATGGCAACGCAGGCGTAAGCGCCGCGCAGTTGCTGATGCATCGCGGCAACGGCGGTAAAAATGTTGTCGGACTCCAGAGGATAATGCGGGAAACGGTCAAGCTCGGTGGCCAGCACGTTCAGCAGGATCTCGGAATCGGAAGTGGTGTTGACATGACGGCGGCCACGTTCAAACAGCTGTTGGCGCAGTTCGTGGGCGTTGGTCAGGTTGCCGTTGTGTGCCAGCGTAATGCCGAACGGCGAGTTGACATAGAAAGGTTGAGCTTCTGAAGCGCTGGAGCTGCCAGCCGTTGGGTAACGCACATGACCGATGCCCATGTTGCCCTGCAGACGCAGCATATGGCGGGCTTCAAATACGTCTTTCACCAGACCATTTGCCTTGCGCAGGCGAAACCCATTATGGGCATCAATAGTGACGATGCCAGCGGCATCCTGTCCACGATGCTGGAGCACCATCAATGCATCATAAATCGACTGGTTTACCGGCATAAAACCGGCGATACCGACAATACCGCACATGTTGTCTTTTCCTCTAAGCCGCTACCGCCCCGGTAATTGGGTTGGTAAGAAACTCGACGTGCTTTGCAGATAGTCAAAGAACCATCTGATGATGTAACTGAACTGGGGGATCAGCTGTGACTGTTTCCAGTCCGCACTTTGCGACAGGCTGGTAAAGGTATCCAGGAAGAACAGTATCGCCGACACGATCAACACGCCGCGCAGTGCGCCGAAACACACGCCCAGCACCCGATCGGTGCCCGATAATCCGGTTTTCTCTACCAGTGACCCAATCACATAGTTAACAATAGCGCCCACAATCAGCGTTGCGATAAACAAAATGGCAATCGCAATGCCGTTACGTACCAGCTCATCTTCAAAACGGGTGAAGTAGGCTGCAAGGTATGGGTAGAAATGGCTGGCGACAAAGAACGCACATCCCCATGTCACAAGTGACAATGCTTCGCGAACAAAACCTCGGATCAGGCTCACCAGAGCCGAAAATCCAATCAACGCTATAATGACGTAATCAATCCAGACCATGAACTATTCCAATGATGAATCGCCCCTGCATCCAATCGCGGCGAATTCTAACAGAAAAAGAAAACGTTTGCGTAGCGGATTTCCCACCACGTAACAAATAAAAAACGGCGATGTTACCCTATGGATTTCAAGCTGCAGCTAGGCGACAAGCTATCTCATCCCCAGGAGCTTACGTTTAGTAAGTGACTGGGGTGAGATAGCGCAGGTAACAACGCTGCAGCTTGAAAGACGACGGGTATTAAAATTGCTAATCGCCGCGCCTACTTAGGATATCCGGCCCCTGAAAGGCACAATTTTAGTGGTGATTTGGCAATCCTCCTCCTTGAGCACTGTGGCGCCTCACCCTAAACCTCTCCCACAGGGTGAGGGGTTGGTGCGAGTCGCTGTGAGCTGCTGTGACACTACTCCAGTTCCCTCTTGATATTTTACAAGGGCATAGGAAAAACTACTGGCTTATACCCTATGGATTTCGATTTGTATCTAGGCGCCCAGCTATCTCATCCCCAGGAGCTTACTTTAGTAAGTGACTGGGGTGAGATAGTGCAGGTAACAACGCTGCAGCTTGAAAGACGACGGATATATCAACGCGCGCTATACGCCTTCACTTGCCCGCTCAACCCACTGATCCCATTCAGCTCCGCCAGTGAAGCCTGTAGCTTCTGCTTCGAGGCATCTGGGCCAACGTAGATGCGGGTGATTTCACCCTGAACCGGCGTGGATGGCACGGTATAAGCCCGGTGCCCAGACAGGCGCAGCGAAGCGACGATCTCATTGACCTTGGCGGCATTTTTCAACGCCCCCAGTTGCACCACGTAAGCCTGGCCAACCGGTGCCTTTTCTTCAACCGCAGGTTTGGTTTCAGGCTTCGGCTCCGGTTTCACTTCCGGCTTTGGCTCTACCTTTGGCGGTGGTGGCACGGGCTTAGGTTTCACTTCCACCGGTTTAGGTTCCACAGGCTTAGGTTTGGTTGGCTGAACCGGTTTGGTTTCGATGGGTGGCGGAGCAACAACCGCAGGCTGCTGCTGCGGTTGAGTAGTTTGATTAGCCGCCTGCTGGGCGGAAGCCTCGGCGGCGGCCTGTTGCTGCTCAACCAATGCGCCAGCCCCTTCAGGCGGCACAGAGGGTAGCGCCTGATTGGCCGGCGGGATCACGTCAATTTCATGAGCATCCCCCGGTTTGGGCACCAACGGGATCGCCGCAAACTCATCCTCATAATGCTTCTTTTTGCCGTCAAGCAACCCTGGCAGGATAATCACCCCCAGGGCAACCAAAATCACGGTTCCAACCAGTCGATTCTGAAATTTACTTGCCACTCACACTCCCCGCCTCTCGTCTAACGCCGCCATCACGTGGGCAACAGTGTGGAAAGACCCACAGACGATCACAATATCCTGAATATCCGCGTCCTGCATAGCCTGACGCCAGGCAGTTTCGACATCGGCAAACTTGCGTGGTTCCGTTAAATACTGTGCCAGCAACTCAACACTGGCCCCGCGCGGGCCTTCCAGCGGCGCGCAGTACCACTCGTCCACCTGTTCACTCAGGCAGGCCAGCGTACCGGCAATATCCTTGTCTGACAGCATACCCACCACAGCGCGCACTACACCACCCTTGCGCGGTAGCTTCGCCAGCCGTCCAGCCAGATAGGCCGCCGCGTGCGGGTTATGGGCAACATCCAGGATCAGCTGCGGGTTCTGCTGCACGATCTGAAATCGCCCTGGCAAAGCAGCCTGCTGCAAACCGGCAAAAATCGCCTTCTCGTCGATTTCCAGCGCCGAATAGTGCAACGCTGCCAATGCCGTCGCCGCATTCGCCAAGGGAACGTTAGGCATAGGGAGATCGGTCAGACGTGTGCCGCCCCCTTCCCATTGCCAGCGTTCGCCCTGTTCGCTGAATGACCAGGCTTCATCACGGCGATACAGCTGAGCGTTGAGATCTTCCGCTACCTGCCGAATGCTGTTTGGCATGTCCGGCTCACCAACCACTGCGGGCTTGCTGCCACGGAAAATTCCCGCCTTCTCGCGGCCAATACTTTCACGATCGTGGCCTAGCCAATCGGTGTGATCCAACGCAATGCTGGTCACCACGGCGACGCTTGGCTCGACGATATTGGTCGCGTCCAGACGCCCACCCAGGCCCACTTCCAGGATCACTACATCGAGCTTAGCCTGTTTAAACAGCTGTAATGCAGAAAGGGTGCCAAATTCGAAATAGGTCAGCGAGGTTTCCCCCCTGCCAGCTTCAATCGCGGCAAATGAGCGGCTGTGTTCAGCCTCACTCAGCTCTTCACCCTGTATGCGCACCCGTTCAGTATAACGCACCAGATGCGGTGAACTGTAAACCCCGACCCGTAGCCCGGCAGCCAGCAAAATGGCCTCTAACG
>NZ_JBKJYW010000180.1:0-3033 GCF_046715635.1 Serratia sp. (in: enterobacteria) | reverse complement strand
TGGCGAATTTCTCTGCGGTCAGCAGTTGGCGTTATCAGTATATCAAGGTGGCGCGCGAGCTGTTTATGTTGCTCAAGCAGAGCGATGAGGGCATCCAGCTGTTTTTTACTCTGGTGCGCCTGATGAGCCAGCACAGCGACGGGGTGATTGACGAAGGGGTCGAAACAGAGCAGGAATGGCGGCTGGTACAGCGCTCTGGCGCGTTTGCCGCCCAAGGGTATTACCTTAGCCGCCCTGCACATTTTGACCAGCTTAAAACCCTGCCTACGCGGTTTATTGCCCCCACGCCCTGACCCATTAGCCCCGAAAGCGTGAACTCTGACCTATCCTCGACTAGGCTTTTAGCAAGGCTGCTTATCAATTTGGTCAGTTAGCTATCGCCTCGAGGGAGCCGTTATGACAAGAACAGGCAAAATTTTTAGCTGGATTGGCGGCATCGTGCTGCTGATCATCGTGGTTTTGGTGGTGTTCATTGCCACCTTCGATTGGAACCGTCTCAAACCCACCATTAATAGCAAAGTCTCTGCCGAGCTGCAGCGCCCGTTTGCTATTCGTGGCGATCTGGGCGTTAACTGGGAACGTCACCAGGATGAGGGGGGATGGCGTGCCTGGGTACCGTGGCCGCATATCCACGCCGAAGATATTATGCTGGGCAACCCGGCCAAGATACCGGGCGACGAGATGGTCACACTGCAACGTGTCGATGCCTCGATCGCGCCATTGGCACTGCTGGGCAAAGAGGTACTGATCCCGCGTATCTGGTTGAAGCAGCCAAATGCCTCGCTACAGCGCTTGGCGAACGGTGACAATAACTGGACCTTCAACCTGGCCAACAGCGCCGATAAAGACCCCAACCAACCGCAGTCTGACTGGTCGGTCAGCATTCACGATATCGTGTTCGATCGCGGTCAGATTGATTTTAAAGACGCCACGCTCAAGGCCGATTTCCAGGCGCTGATCGACCCACTCGGCAAGCCGCTGTCCTTTAGCGAAGTGACGGGTAAGAAACCTGAGGGGAAAGCGACGCCGCCAGATTATATCTTCGGCTGGAAGGTAAAGGGAAAATACCACGGTGAAGCGCTGTCTGGCAGCGGCAAGATGGGGGGCATGCTGTCACTGCAAAGTGCTGATATTCCGTTCCCGCTGCAGGCCGATGTCCGTTCTGGCAATACCAGAGTGCAGGTCGCGGGGACGTTGTCCAATCCGTTGAACCTTGGCGGGCTGGATCTGCGGCTGAAATTCTCCGGCGACAGCCTGGGAAATCTGTATGCGCTGACCGGCGTGCTGCTACCCAACACTCCTCCTTATTCTACCGATGGCCATCTGATCGCCCAGTTGCATCAACCGGGCGGCGCGGTATTCCAGTATCAGGGCTTTGACGGCAAGATTGGTGACAGCGACATCCACGGTGATTTGAAGTACGTTGCGAGCCACCCCCGGCCCAAGCTAAGCGGTGAAGTGCTTTCCAAACAGCTACGTTTTGCCGATCTTGCGCCATTGATCGGCGCAGACTCCAATCAGCAGAAAGCCAATCGCGGCGAGAAGACCCGTCAGCCGAGCGACAAAGTGCTGCCGGTTGAGAAGTTCGAAACCAAAAGCTGGGGGGTGATGGATGCCGACGTCAAATTCACCGCCAAACGCATTGAGCATGGCAGTTCGCTGCCGCTGAGCGATCTGAATACCCACCTTAAGTTGGATAACGCGGTGATCCTGATGGACCCGCTGCGCTTCGGCGTGGCCGGGGGTAACCTGAATGCCACCGTAAGACTCGATGGTAGCAAGAGCCCGATGCAGGGCCGGGTGGATATGCATGCGCGCAAGTTCCAGCTGAAACAGTTGCTGCCGAACGTGGAGTCGATGAAGCGCAGCCTGGGAGAATTGAACGGCGATGCCAAGCTAACGGGTAGCGGCAACTCAGTGGCCGACTTGCTGGCGACCAGCAGAGGCGACCTGCGCCTGCTGATCAATGACGGCGTGATCAGCCGCAGCCTGATGGAAATCCTCGGCCTGAACGTAGGCAACTACCTGGTGGCTCAACTGTTTGGCGACGACGAGGTGGGGATCAACTGTGCGGCGGCGGATGTCGACATTCGCAGCGGGTTGGGGACGCCACGGCTGTTCGTATTTGATACGGAAAACGCCATCATCAACATCACCGGCAACATCAATTTCGCCACCGAGCGGCTGGATCTGTCCATCGATCCGGAAAGCAAAGGGATGCGGGTATTGACACTGCGTTCGCCACTGTATGTCAAAGGGACGTTCAAAAAACCGGACGCTGGCGTGAAGGCCGGGCCGTTGATTGCTCGCGGGGTGGCTGCAGTGGCATTGGGTGTAGTTGTCGCCCCGGCAGCAGCGTTGCTAGCTCTGGTGTCACCGAGTGACGGTGGGGAAGAGAACCAGTGCGGCAAGATCCTGCAGCAGATGAAGAATAAGAAGTGACCCCTCACCCTAACCCTCTCCCCCAGGAGAGGGGACCGATCGAACTGGGCTGAAAGTGTAGTGATTTTTCATGAGCACTGGCTAATTCACCTTGGTTGAAAGGGCGATCGCGGTTGCTTAAGGTGACCTTTTTACTTCCAAACGAGCAGGGGCTATCAGCTCCCTCTTCCCTAGGAGAGGGGACCGATCGAGCTGGGCTGAAAGTGTAGTGATTTTTCATGAGCACTGGCTACTTCACCTTGGTTGAAAGGGCGATCGCGGTTGCTAAGGTGACCTTTTTACTTCCAAACGATCCGGGGCTATCAGCTCCCTCTTCCCTAGGAGAGGGGACCGATCGAGCTGGGCTGAAAGTGTAGTGATTTTTCATGAGCACTGGCTAATTCACCTTGATTGAAAGGGCGATCGCGGTTGCTTAAGGTGACCTTTTTACTTCCAAACGAGCAGGGGCTATCAGCTCCCTCTCCCTTTGGGAGTGTACAGACCGGGGACATGGTAGACAGGTGTTCAAGGACATGGTGAACACTTTTTAACATCCTTTACCCATGATGATCGACCTATTTCTCAGGTCGATCATCCCCACTTTCGTGCTGT
>NZ_JBKJYW010000179.1:0-3887 GCF_046715635.1 Serratia sp. (in: enterobacteria) | reverse complement strand
GTCTTGGTCAACGGTAAGCAGGTCAAAGCAAAGAAATCTGATGGCGCGCTGGTGTTCAGAAGTGGCACCATCACTTATACCATTCAAGGGGATCGCCGCCTCAAGGGGGAAGATGTTTGGGTGGATAATGATGCAGGCAGCAAAGGAGTGATTAACGCCAAATAGAAGGTAATAATTGCGCTATTTTTAGCTGACAAGCGGATTTCAGGCACAAAAAAACCGCCTCTCGGCGGTACGACATTACTACATATTGCTTTGATTATTCTTAGTTTATTTTCCTGGTACCCGGGGCGGGACTTGAACCCGCACAGCCATAAGCCGAGGGATTTTAAATCCCTTGTGTCTACCGATTTCACCACCCGGGCTCGGGAAAATTGGAGGCGCGTTCCGGAGTCGAACCGGACTAGACGGATTTGCAATCCGCTACATAACCGCTTTGTTAACGCGCCTTAATTCTGTTTGCCTTTGCAGGCTAAAGCTCGCAATCACCAGCTTTACTAAATTTGGAGCGGGAAACGAGACTCGAACTCGCGACCCCGACCTTGGCAAGGTCGTGCTCTACCAACTGAGCTATTCCCGCATTAATCAGAACTTACTGATTTTTTTAAATCTTTTGGCAACTCACCGCCGCCGTCTGATGCGATGCATTCTACTTATCTGGCGTGGTGAGTCAATAAAATTGTTGTCTCATCAGGTTCGTTTGCCGATTTTTACATCGCTTCGATCAAGGTTCCAGCAAATCGCGGCGTGCCGCGTTCAAATATTGGAACATTGACCAGAAGGTCAGCACGGCGGCGATGTACAACAAGCCGAACGACAAATACTCCACCGTAGGCTCTGGGCGCCACAACAGGCCAACCAATGACATCATCTGTGCCATGGTTTTCACCTTGCCAATCCACGAGACCGCCACGCTGCTGCGCTTGCCGATTTCCGCCATCCATTCGCGCAACGACGAGATAATGATCTCGCGGGCGATCATGGTTGCCGCAGGCAGAGTGATCCACCAAGTATGATAATGCTCTGCTACCAGCACCAGGGCCACCGCTACCATCACCTTATCGGCAACCGGGTCGAGGAACGCACCAAAGCGGGTTGTCTGCTTCCAGCGACGGGCTAAAAAGCCGTCAAACCAATCGGTTACAGCAGCAAACACAAAAATGACCGCACAGAGCATCGGTGCCCAGACGAACGGCAGATAAAACGCCAGTACGAAGAATGGGATCAGAACTACGCGGAACAGGGTAAGCCAAGTCGGTATATTCAATTGCATAATGCTGGTAACTATCTGGCTGGAGTGGAAATTAAGAGTATGTTGCTACATTGCCCTCAGTGTTTCAATGCATTGTAGATCTTTTCTGCCAATGCTTGTGAAATACCCGGCACTTTTGCAATTTCCTCAACGCTGGCGTTCAATAATGGTTGAAGTCCACCCATATACTTCAACAGCACCTGACGCCGTTTTGGCCCAACGCCGTCGATCAGTTCCAAGGCGCTGGTGTTTTTGACTTTCGCCCGTTTCTGACGATGGCCAGTGATCGCATGGTTGTGTGAATCATCACGAATATGCTGGATCACGTGCAGTGCCGGTGAGTCTGAAGGTAGCGAAATCCCCTCCCCCTCAGGGACGAAGAACAACGTCTCCAGCCCGGCTTTGCGATCGCTGCCTTTGGCAATGCCGATCAGCAACGGTTTGTGCTTGTCCCAGGTCACGTTCAGCGAATTGAACACGTCAATCGCCATACCCAGTTGCCCTTTCCCACCATCAATAAAGATGACGTCCGGGATCTTGCTCTCTTCCAGAGCTTTACCATAGCGCCGTTTCAGCACTTGCGCCATCGCGGCATAGTCATCGCCCGGCGTGATACCGGTAATATTGTAGCGCCGATACTCCGAGCGCAACGGACCGTTGCTGTCGAACACCACGCAGGATGCAACGGTCTGCTCCCCCATCGTGTGGCTGATATCGAAACACTCCATCCGGTTAATTTCGGTCAGGTTCAGCGTTTTCGCCAGTTCTGCCAGTCGCTGATGGATAGTCGACTGCTGAGAAAGCTTGGTGACCAGCGCAGTGGAGGCGTTGGTACGCGCCAGCTTCAAGTAGCGGGCACGATCGCCACGCGGCTTGCTCTGGATCTGGATCTTGCGGCCAGCCAGTTCGCTTAATGAGCTAGCCAGCAGATCTTTTTCCGGTAACGTAAAGTCCAGTAGGATTTCGGCCGGTAAGGTACGAGCCTGGCTGCCTTGTAAATAGAACTGGCCCACGAAGGTTTGCACCACTTCACTCAGTTCTGTACCACCCGGCACTTTCGGGAAGTAGCTGCGGCTGCCTAATACCTTGCCCTGGCGAATAAACAGCACGTGTACGCAGGCCATACCCGCATCGAAAGCCACGCCGATCACGTCCAGATCGTCGCTGTCTCCTGATACAAACTGCTTTTCCGTCACCCGCCGCACCGCCTGAATCTGATCGCGAATACGTGCAGCTTCTTCAAAATTGAGCAGCTTGCTGGCGTTTTCCATCCGCGCAATCAACTGGTGCAACACCTGCTGATCCTTACCGGACAAAAACAGACGCACATAGTCCACTTGCTGGCGGTAATCTTCCTCACTCACCAAACCGGCAACGCATGGCCCCAGACAACGGCCAATCTGATACTGCAGGCAAGGACGGGAGCGATTGCGATAAACGCTGTTATCGCATTGACGCACGGGGAACAGCTTTTGCAGCAGCGCCAGCGTTTCACGCACGGCGTAAGAGTTGGGAAATGGGCCAAAGTATTCCCCTTTGGCATGCTTGGCACCACGGTGCACCGTCAGCCTTGGGTGGCTATCGGCACTCAAAAAAATCAGAGGATAGGATTTATCGTCGCGCAACAGAACATTATATCGGGGCTGATACAGCTTGATATAATTATGCTCCAGCAGGAGCGCCTCGGTTTCCGTATGGGTAACGGTAACGTCAATCTGTGCGATATTTTTGACCAGCGTTTCCGTCTTGCGGCTGCTGACCTGAGTGCGAAAATAGCTCGCGAGACGTTTTTTCAGGTCTTTGGCTTTACCTACATAGATCACCGTCCCCGTCAGATCATACATGCGATAAACGCCAGGCTGACTGGTTACGGTTTTAAGAAATGCCGGTGCATCAAAACGATCATTCACTGCTCAACAATGTCTCCGCGTTGAACAACCCATGTCTGATCGCCAGATGGGTCAATTCAACATCCCCGCTAATATTCAGTTTGGTGAACATACGATAACGATAACTATTTACTGTTTTAGGGCTGAGATTCAGTTGCTCTGAAATCTCATTCACTTTCTTCCCTTTAGTGATCATCAACATAATTTGTAATTCACGCTCAGACAGGGTGCTGAACGGGTTTTCCGCCTGCGGTTCCAGCTGGCTTAAGGCCATTTGCTGCGCGATGTCCGAAGCAATGTAACGCTGGCCGGCATGTACCGAACGAATCGCGTTAATCACCTCTTGCGGTGCAGCGCCTTTGCTCAGATAGCCAGCCGCGCCCGCCTGCATCACCTTGGCGGGTAACGGATTCTCAGTATGAATAGTCAACATGATGACCTTGATATCGGGCGTGTAACGTACAATCTTACGGGTGGCTTCCAGCCCCCCCATACCCGGCATATTCATATCCATCAACACGATATCGGCAGAGTTGCCGCGGCACCATTTTACGGCATCTTCACCGCATTGTGCTTCGCCAACAACTTTAATGCCTTTGATATCTTCAAGAATGCGTCGTATCCCTGCGCGCACCAGTTCGTGGTCATCAACAAGAAGAACGCTAATCAAGGAAAATTCTCCAAAATAAGGGAGTAACGCAATCAATCAGCCTCTGTCATCTAAACAGATATTACTTGGTTTTCAG
>NZ_JBKJYW010000178.1:0-5098 GCF_046715635.1 Serratia sp. (in: enterobacteria) | reverse complement strand
GCGTTCTGTAGACTCCTTTTCAAACTGCAGATCCTTGTACTCAGAGTAGTAATGCAGCTGGTCTGGTTTTTTAATTCTGATAGGCCGTAACAGGCTATTGAGCCGAATATAATTGGCAGGCAGCCCGGCGGTATTGACTTCACCTAGCTCCGGATATTCCCCGGCTTGCATCACGAGCGTATCTCCTACCTTAGTTACGGTTATTTCACTATCAAGCTTGAAATAATTTCTAATCCACGGCTCGCCACCCAATCGTTTTACGTAGCGCGGGCTAAGAGCCACTATCCAATTAGCACCTTTGATTTCATCAGCATATTCTCCACCGCCCGTTATCGTATCAGTAGTTTCGATAGATAACCCAGAAAATTTCTTTGCAAGATTATATTCATCAGGGAAAAACCTATGGTCATATTCATAGGGTAAGATGGGCGAAAGCCCTGCGTAACCATTATCGACATCCAACTGTTGACACAACCAATAAAATAACACTTTAAACCTTTCAAGCCCTGCATCTGATGAAATAAAATGCCACGGTAGATTTATAGCCAACATACTTCTTTCAAAACACTCCTCAAATGCCCTCGGTATTAGCGTGAAAATGGAATGCTCTGCAGAGATTTCGGTTTCAGTTGCACTGGTTAATACCCATTCATATTGACCACCATCGGGAAGGTCTATAAAATCTTGTCGAGTTTTAGCATAATCCTTGCTGGTTATATTAACAAATTCAGAGTAATAATTTTTCTTTAAAAAACGGCCGTAGTCGGAATAAAACCGATCAAAGCATTCTACCACCTTCAATTTCTTTTCATAAGTGCCGCCATAACGAAAGTAGAAACTCATCGTTAGCCCTAGCCGAATAGCCTGTTTCTCTGGTTCACCGGTATAGGAAAGTTCAATTTCATCAAGCCAGCGCATGATTTTTTCGGAGTACGTTTTCATTTCCACATCCCATTAATTAACTTAGTATCAAATATCAACTATTAGTCTTGATTTTCCAGCTCATACTGCTCAAGCATAAGAATAAGGTCACTACTGGGGATACTGCCATTAGGGCGCTCATCAGCAGTGGCCGCTGTCGCCCCCCCCAATAACCCCAGCAACCCGGCAATGGCGGCATAAACGCTCGCCGGTACCGCGATAACCCCGGCCACCACACCAATGGCGATACCAACGACAATCCCCCCTAAAACCCAAAGAACATCGATAAAGGTGATGGACTTAATAAACTCAATGGTCCAATCGGTCCATTTTTTGACCAGAAGGTAAAGCTCCAATACCTGTGCGATGGTAAAAAACACCGAGGATTTCGCCAGATCGGTTACGCCTTCCTTTAGCCAAACATAGGCCTCTCTGCCCTGGTCATACATCCATTCACCGGTTTCTTGCATCCAGACCGCGGTGCCTTTGAGAACCGCCAACGTCTCCTCATAAAGCTCTCCTGCCAGCCCGCCAATGGGTTGAGCTTCCTGAACTACCAGCGTTTCTTGTTGAGTCCAAGGCTCCATAAGGTTTCTGCTATGAGTTGGGATTGGGCTCCCCCCAGGTAATGGTTTCGGTTCCGGATGTTTCCCTGGAATCGGGACAGGTGGAATATGGGGAGGCTTGGTTCCAGGGCCAAAAACAGGCGGGATCAGCAGCCACGGCCAGATTTTGCCAAACTTACTCAGCAATTCATTGGTCAAGGTATCCCGTTCTTTATCTGTCTTGGTACGGCAGTCGTAAATTTCTAACACAGTGAGTTTATTCTTGCCTCCTGCAATCCTAGTATTATCTCTTATTTGATTTTTTCTAAACCTATCTCCAGGAAATTTAATCTCGATAATTCGAGAGATATTTGGCTTCTGAGGCATACCCTCCTCACAAAAAACGCCTTGACCACACCATAGATTCGATGGGAATCTGGTATTCCGCCCCGAAGAGGGACTGGATTTAAAGTTCTACGTCTATTCCCAGGCTGCCCTTGGTTTTTGCTAATAAATGGCCTCGGCGGACGTACTAACATTAAATACGACACTTCAGCACGATACTCATAGCGCCACTGATGTAACTTAATCTCTTCAAATTGGATGATACCGGAGAGCAAAACCTGTTTTAGCTTCAGCATCCGTTCGCTGCCATTTTTCATTTTTTGCGTTATCACATCGGGGAAACGCTGACAAAATGAGGTTCGCACTTGAAAATAGCCCCGATTTTCGGCATTGGGTAAGGGCGCTTCCTGCTCCTGCATTTCAATTGAAGAGGTGGTACATTGGTATCCTCCTTTGTTTGAAGAACCGCCAATAGTTACGCTCATAATGACTCCTCCGTATCCACAAACTCGAACGTTTGTTCCATCATTTCGCCATGGGTCACATGGAATAACTTTCTGGTCGGCTGTTTTTTGCGCTCATAAATAGCTAATTCAACCTCATCCTCCGTTTCTGTAAATACGCGCCGGGTTTGGCCAAATTGGTTGGTAAAACCGCTAACCACCTGCCCAGCAGCGGTTTTCAGCGAATAAGGCTCAAAGGCTCTAGCTTCTTTGGTTTTTTTATCGGTGAGTAAATACTGCGCAGAATAGAGATACCTGGACGCAGGACCCGGCTTGCCTGCCGAATGGTTATCTAGCGTTATGCTCAGACCCTCCAATCTGATATTGCCGATGGGATCGATAACAATACGACCACCGGCGTTGCCGATAATCACCTCACCACCTTTAGAAGTAATAATAATATTGTTGCCGACGGAAAGTGTATTATCACCGGCCACATCCAGAAAACGGCTGCCTTCGACCTGGTTATTTTGCTGCCCTGCGATTTTGATTACCTGATTTTGTTCAACGGTGAGTGTCTTACTGCCTTTCACTGCTTCACTGAAATCCTCGGTAATGCTAAGCGTATGGCTCTTTCTGTACGTGGTAGGCCACACACGTTCAAGTAAGGGTTGTGTTACCTCAGGAAAAGCATCGTCAATACGCTGGCGCAAACGGCCCGTTAATGCGGCGAACCCTTCAAATAATCGCCTAACAGCGGCATCGTCCGCCGAGGATGCAAGAAATTCAGCCAACGCTGGGGATTCCTCGGCCACCAGATCGCCTAATTCTTTAAGGTAGCGCAGTTCATCGCGAAAATAGTGCTCAAAGTCCATAGACACTTTGCCTCGTCCTGGAGAAAGTACTTTATTTGCATATATCTAGCGGCTTAGCATCCAACCCACTGCAGTGACTCTATTTAGCCTGGTATTTTGAGTAAATTAATTCTATAACGGCATCATATTATCACTCTCGATAACATGCCACTTCGGGTTGGTTTTTCTATACTACAAAAAATATCACCACATTCAAATAAAACTTATCGGTCACAGACAAATAGGGCAAAATCTTTAACCAAACAAGCAACCAATATCATTCACCAGATAAATAACCAATAATAAACCCAATTACACCCCTCTCTTTAAATAGGATAAAAATAGTTTTAAATCCCCATATTTAAACTATAAACTCATTAATTACGCCATAATCTTTCGCTAGCGCTCTGCAACCTAAGAGTCAGCTGATTAAAAACGTGTTACTTAAAATGCTTACCTGATATTCGCTATCGATTTATAACCATACAAAAATCATGGCTAATAAAAACCCTCCGATGGACCACAATTCGCGTATAATTCCGTCATGAATTTTCTCGCTCATCTCCATTTGGCCCAGCTTGCGGAAAGCTCGCTGCTCGGCAACCTGCTCGCCGATTTCGTGCGCGGCAACCCCGCAGGTGATTACGATCCGGCGGTCGTGGCTGGCATCATGATGCATCGGCGCGTTGACGTATTGACCGATACCCAGCCGGAAGTCAAAGCCTGCCGCGACTATTTCAGCCCGCAATTTCGCCGCGTCGCCCCTATTACGCTCGACGTGGTCTGGGATCACTTTCTGGCCCGCCACTGGCAACAGCTTGAGCCAACCTGCAGCTTGCAGAGCTTCACCCAGCAAGCTCGTAGCCTGATCGTGCCGCACCTGCCGCAAACGCCACAGCGTTTCCAGAACCTGAACAGCTATCTTTGGCCCGAACGCTGGTTGGAGCGCTACGCCGAGCTGCCGTTTATCGGCGATGTATTGGCAGGCATGGCAAGCCGCCGCCCACGGTTGGCCGCACTGGCTGGCTCTTTCGCCGATGTCGAGCGCCAGTATCATCAGCTTGAAACACAGTTCTGGCAGTTTTATCCTCGTATGATGGAACAGGCCAGAAACAAGTCATTATGAACGCTGGCTAAAAAACCATAGTATTCACATGGTTAACAGAATGTGGCTTTTTGCCCTTGCCCTTTTGCACGAAAAGGTTATTTTGAAAGACTGCTGTTTTTAATCTCTCGGTTTGATAGGTGGAAGCTATCTCATTGATTGGTCTTTCACCCTTCCCTCACCGAGTGGTGGCCCTTATACTGGCCCCTGCTTTTACATCAACCCATTGAACTACTATTACAGGAGTAATTATGGTCCTGGTAACTCGTCAAGCCCCTGACTTCACCGCTGCAGCCGTTTTAGGCAATGGCGAAATCGTAGAAAACTTCAACCTGAAGAAGCACCTGAACGGCAAACCAGCCGTCCTGTTCTTCTGGCCGATGGACTTCACCTTCGTATGTCCTTCTGAGCTGATCGCTTTCGATCACCGCTATGAAGAGTTCCAGAAGCGCGGCGTTGAAGTTGTAGGCGTTTCCTTCGACTCAGAATTCGTCCATAACGCATGGCGTAAAACCCCTGTCGACAAAGGCGGCATCGGTGAAGTGAAATACGCAATGGTTGCTGACGTTAAGCGCGAAATTCAGAAAGCTTACGGCATCGAACACCCAGACGCGGGCGTTGCCCTGCGTGGTTCTTTCCTGATCGACAAGAACGGCGTTGTGCGTTCTCAGATCGTGAACGACCTGCCAATCGGCCGTAACATCGACGAAATGATCCGTACCGTTGACGCACTGCAATTCCACGAAGAGCACGGCGAAGTGTGCCCAGCTCAGTGGGAAAAAGGCAAAGCAGGTATGGGCGCATCTCCAGACGGCGTAGCTAAATACCTGTCTGAGAACGCTTCCAAGCTGTAATTTCAGCCTGTAAGTGTCAGAACCGGTCAGC
>NZ_JBKJYW010000177.1:0-5396 GCF_046715635.1 Serratia sp. (in: enterobacteria) | reverse complement strand
TGTCATATTCAACGTGAGAAGTGTTGATGGTGATACCACGAGCTTTTTCTTCTGGCGCGTTATCGATCTGGTCGAAAGCACGTGCAGAACCACCGTAGGTTTTAGCCAGAACGGTAGTGATTGCAGCGGTCAGGGTAGTTTTACCGTGGTCAACGTGGCCGATAGTACCAACGTTAACGTGCGGTTTGGAACGTTCAAATTTTTCTTTAGACACGGCTATATTCCTTAACTCTTTTTGCTCCCCCCTCATGGAGAGAGCACTGATCAATGTGTTAAACCCGAAGCTTATTTACCACGGGCTTCAATAACGGCCTGAGCGACGTTGTTCGGCGCATCATCGTACTTCAGGAACTCCATGGAGTAAGAAGCACGGCCTTTGGTCAGAGAACGCAGTTGTGTTGCGTATCCAAACATCTCGGACAACGGAACTTCAGCGTGAATCTGAACGCCAGTAGCGTTGGATTCCTGACCTTTCAGTTGACCACGACGACGGCTAAGGTCACCGATGACGTCACCAGTGTTCTCTTCCGGCGTTTCAACTTCAACCTTCATGATAGGCTCAAGCAAAACAGGTTTCGCTTTCTTAAAGCCATCTTTAAAGGCGATAGACGCGGCCAGTTTAAACGCCAATTCGGAGGAGTCAACATCGTGGAAAGAACCGAAATGCAGACGCACACCGAGATCAACTACCGGATAACCGGCCAGTGGACCAGACTTAAGCTGCTCCTGGAGGCCTTTATCAATGGCAGGGATGTATTCCGTTGGGATCACACCACCTTTAATGTCATTGATGAACTCGTAGCCTTTCGGATTTGAGCCCGGCTCCAGTGGGTACATGTCGATAACAACATGACCATACTGACCACGACCACCAGACTGCTTGGCGTGTTTACCTTCGATGTCAGTAACTTTCGCGCGAATCGCTTCACGGTAAGCAACCTGTGGTTTACCCACGTTCGCTTCAACGTTAAATTCACGACGCATACGGTCAACCAGGATATCCAGGTGAAGTTCACCCATACCTGCGATGATGGTCTGACCTGATTCTTCGTCAGTCCATACGCGGAATGATGGATCTTCCTTCGCCAGACGGCCCAGAGCCAGACCCATTTTTTCCTGGTCAGCTTTGGTTTTTGGTTCTACCGCAACGGAGATTACCGGCTCTGGGAACTCCATACGTTCAAGAATGATCGGGCTAGCAGGATCACACAGCGTATCACCGGTAGTAACGTCTTTCAGACCGATTGCCGCAGCGATGTCGCCCGCACGAACTTCTTTAATCTCTTCACGCTTGTTAGCGTGCATCTGAACGATACGGCCCAGACGCTCACGAGCGGCCTTCACGGAGTTCAGAACGGTGTCACCGGAGTTAACAACGCCAGAGTACACACGGAAGAACGTCAGGTTACCCACGAATGGGTCAGTAGCGATTTTGAACGCCAGTGCAGAGAACGGCTCGGAGTCATCAGAATGACGTACGGCCGGGGTGTCTTTACCGTCGTCCAGAATACCGTTGATAGCTTCAACGTCATTTGGTGCTGGCAGGTATTCGACAACCGCATCCAGCATTGCCTGTACGCCTTTGTTTTTAAAGGCTGAACCACAGGTTACCAGAATCACTTCATTATTCAGCACGCGCTGACGCAGAGCTTTCTTGATTTCTTCCTCGGTCAGCTCTTCGCCGCCCAGGTATTTGTCCATCAGCTCATCTGACGCTTCAGCAGCAGACTCAACCAGATTCTGGTGCCATTCAGCAGCCAGTTCTTGCATGTCAGCTGGGATCTCTTCGTATTCGAAGGTCACGCCTGCATCAGCTTCGTTCCAGTTGATGGCTTTCATTTTCACCAGGTCAACAACACCGGTGAATTTCTCTTCTGCGCCAATTGCCAGCTGCAATGGAACCGGGTTTGCGCCCAGACGAGATTTAAGCTGACCAACAACTTTCAGGAAGTTGGCACCCATACGGTCCATTTTGTTAACGAACGCGATGCGTGGCACTTTATATTTGTTAGCCTGACGCCATACGGTTTCAGACTGTGGCTGAACACCACCAACAGCACAGTAAACCATTACCGCTCCATCAAGCACACGCATGGAACGTTCTACTTCGATGGTGAAGTCAACGTGCCCTGGGGTGTCGATGATGTTTACACGGTGCGGCTCAAACTGCTTGGCCATACCTGACCAGAAAGCAGTCGTCGCTGCAGAAGTAATGGTAATACCACGCTCCTGCTCTTGTTCCATCCAGTCCATGGTGGCGGCGCCGTCATGAACTTCACCGATTTTGTGGTTTACACCGGTGTAGAACAGGATACGTTCGGTAGTTGTGGTCTTACCGGCGTCGATGTGAGCACTGATACCGATATTACGGTAGCGCTCAATGGGTGTTGTACGAGCCATTTGATTCCTCTATTGCCTTAGGCGGTTCGGTGAAACCAAGCGGGTTGGCTTCTTGAAGCGCCCACTTGGTTAGCAAAACTACTGCATGGATTACCAGCGGTAGTGGGCGAACGCCTTGTTGGCTTCTGCCATGCGGTGAACGTCTTCACGCTTCTTAACAGCAGAACCTTTGTTTTCTGCTGCATCAGAGAGTTCGTTCGCCAGGCGCAGAGCCATGGATTTATCACCACGTTTACGAGCGGCATCAACGATCCAACGCATTGCCAGGGCATTACGACGAACCGGACGAACTTCAACTGGTACCTGGTAAGTAGAACCACCAACGCGACGAGACTTAACTTCTACAGTCGGGCGCACGTTGTCGAGAGCGACTTCGAAAGCTTCCAGGTGACCTTTACCAGAACGCTGAGCCAGGGTCTCCAGCGCGGTATAGACGATTGCTTCTGCAGTAGATTTCTTACCATCTACCATCAGAATGTTTACAAATTTAGCCAACAGCTCGGATCCGAACTTAGGATCTGGCAGGATTTTACGTTGGCCTATTACGCGACGACGTGGCATGGAAATACTCCGTTGAAAATTTCAGGATTGTCCAAAACTCTACGAGTTTATTTTGACATTAAAATGTTTGGCCTTACTTAACGGAGAACCATTAAGCCTTTGGCTTCTTCACGCCGTACTTGGAACGAGCTTGCTTACGGTCTTTAACGCCGGAGCAGTCAAGTGCACCACGGACGGTGTGGTAACGCACACCTGGCAAGTCTTTAACACGACCGCCACGGATCAGGATTACGGAGTGTTCCTGCAGGTTGTGGCCTTCGCCACCGATGTAAGAACTCACTTCGAAACCGTTAGTCAAACGCACACGGCAAACTTTACGCAGTGCGGAGTTTGGTTTTTTCGGGGTGGTAGTATATACGCGAGTACATACGCCACGTTTCTGCGGGCAAGCTTCCAGCGCTGGAACGTTGCTTTTAGCAGCCTTCACAGAGCGTGGTTTGCGAACCAGCTGATTAATCGTAGTCATTAAAAAAAGCTCCTGGGTTTTGCTTCGTTTTTTGCTTCGTAAACATGTGATAAATCCCCCCGTATGCACTACTGGCAAAGTACGAGGACGCAGAATTTTATGGCTGACTGGTAGAGGTGTCAAGAAATATACAACATCGCACGCATTACCATGCCATTTGGTTACGGTGTTTCTCGGTTAACACAACGAAGTCAGTATAACCGATCAGCGTGATTTTGGGTGAAAAATGACCAGGCAGGCCTCTGGCATCCAGATCGTCCTGCAATGCATAAAGGGATATGGGGGCATTGAGCAATAAATCAAGGCTGGCGCTCCCGGCCAGGCCGGCCAGTACGCCGTCTTGCAGCAACAGCAGGGCATCACCTTCTCTGGTCAGCCTTAACAACGCAGGCAGGTCGCAACGGGTTGGGGAATGGCTAAGGGTATACAGCATCGAAATATCCTAGAAAGTCATGACCACATCGTAAGCGGCCAGTTTCTGGCGCAGAGTATCCGCAGGCAGAATTTCAGCCTTCAGCACCCAATCAGTGACCTGTTGCAGGCCACGCTCCTGGATGGCGGTTGCGCAGAGATAGCAGTTCTCAACGTCATACAGCGGCAATACGCCAAAGGTGGCAATGTAATTACGGGCCAGGATCTTTTCGGGTTGTTGACCCGGCAGCAGTTGCAACACGCCATCGCCGACAAAAAATACGCCGATATCCTCGCTCAGTGCCGACGTCGCCAGTACCGCATCCAGCCCTTCTCTGCCAGCTGCACTGCCATGTGGCCCCTGGGTAAAAACAAACGCAACTCGTTTCATCTTGCTCATTTAAAACTGTACCAGGCGATCGTTGCTCAACGCCGCTTCTGCCAATGAGCCCAAACCGCTGAGGGTAAACCCCGGCTGCAGGTTAGCTGCCGCCAACGCCAACTGTGCAGCTTCTTGCTCATCGGTCACGCCACGGCGCAAAGCAGCCGCCACACAGACGTTAAGCTCCACGCCATGTTGCTGCGCCAGAGCCACCCACGCCCGCACCAGATCGAACTCATCGCTGGCCGGTGATGACAGCTGGTTGGCATTCAGCACCCCTTCGCGATAGAAAAAGACGCTGGTAATGCGGTGGCCTGCCGCCAACAGAGCCTGGGCGAACTGCCAGGCGCTGCTCGCTTGCTGAGTGCCATAAGCCGGGCCGGTGACCAGTAGGCAGTAGTTAAGCATCAGCGCTCATTGCCCAGCAGATCACCACTCTTGAACTGGCGGATATACAGGTAGACGGTATGTTTGGAGATATTGAGGCGATCGGCGACCTGATTGATCGCGTCCTTGATATCAAAAATGCCTTTCTCGTACAGGTTGAGTACGATCTGGCGATTTTTGGCGTTATTGGATACGTTGCGATCGGCATTCACCTCTTCGATGGTGAACTCCAGCGTCTGCGCCACCAGATCGTCAACCGAGGAGGCAAAGTTAACCGAGGAGGCCACTTCCTGCGTTTCCGGCGGCATAAAGGTCTGGATGATCTGCGAGAACGGCACGTCGAGGTTCATGTTGATACACAGCAGACCAATCACCCGCTGTTCGCGATTGCGGATGGCAATCGTCACCGATTTCATCAACACGCCGCTTTTGGCCCGGGTGAAATAGGCTTTGGAGACGCTGCTGTCATCACCCGCCATATCATGCAGCATGCGCAGCGCCAGATCGGTGATCGGCGAACCGATTTTACGCCCGGTATGCTCACCGTTGGCGATACGCACGGCGGAGCATTTCAGGTCTTCCAAGGAGTGCAACACAATTTCGCAGTGTGCACCAATCAGCATAGCCAGCCCATCGACCACGACTTCATACGACTTCAGAATTTCATGGTCCGTCTGACTAAACGGACGCTCATTCAGCAAATCAAGTTCGCTGGCTTCGCTGGATAAAAGCGAATTTGACATCGAAGATACCACCTACATAGATCGCCTGTGCCAGGGGACGCAACTA
>NZ_JBKJYW010000176.1:0-2560 GCF_046715635.1 Serratia sp. (in: enterobacteria) | reverse complement strand
CGGGATGAACCCGTCGTTCACGCGCTTCACCAGTTCCTCGACCTCCACACTTGCCTGATAGCGTCGGATACTTGCGTACATCGTTTGCTCCTTTCCAACCGAACTCGATTGATGTGCAACGGAACTTCCCTTTGTGCGTACTCCTGCCCACACGATACGACGGTGGTCAATCCTTCGTGAGCGTACGAGCAATCACAAAGCAAGAACACTCGCGGGGCAAAAAGAAACCCACAACAACAGCCGATTGATTACAATCTTGAGTTTAGAGTTGCAAGTAAACCAAGGGTGCTCGTACTTTAACAAAAAGCGAAACTGCTGGTAAAAGCATGTCTAGGAATGAGAAAGGAGGAAAACATGCTCATCCAACAGTTTCGACAAACAGTATACCAGATTTTCGGTCAACGAGCGGACGCCAGCCTGGACATGATCGATGCGATGACAGTGGCCGGCCAGGTGACATCGCCGGTGGCGTTGAGTGAAAATGGTCTCTTTCGCCGGCAGTACAGTTCGGTGTACGATGTGCTGCGGGCGGGGGAGATCGAAGGCGAGGCGCTGGCGCAAGCGCTGTACAACCATCAACCGCCGGAGAGCGAGACCGTGGCCGGCTATGAAGTCTATGCGGTCGATGCCACGGATAACGAACGCCCCAGTGCCGAGACGGCGGGCGAACGGGGACTGCTGAAGCACAACGTGCGGGAGGTCGCTCGGGAGGGCTACAAGTTTTCCTGGCTCGTGCGGCTGGTAGGTTGGCGCAGTTCGTGGGTGGCACCGATTGATGTGCAACGCGTCAAGCCAGCGAGCACCGACAATGTCACCGCCGTGGAGCAGGTCAAGCGTTTGGATGCGATGAGTGCGCGGCGCAAGGTGGTGGTGGCCGACAGCTTGTACGCCAATGTGGTCTTTCTGTCGATCTTCTTGTTCGTCACGACGGTGGTGGGTCTGGTGCGGCTGCGCAACAACCAGGTCTTGTATGAAGAACCACCACCCCGCCGCCAGGGTCAGCGGGGTGCCCCGCGCAAGCACGGTGCCAAGTTCAAGCTGGCGACTCCCCCTCGCCCCCCAGACCAGAGCGACACCATCACCTTGCTGGGACAGAGCGTGCGCATCCGAGCCTGGCAGCAGTTGCACCTGCGCAAACTCGCCTTGCTGGTGGGCATGGTGCTCTGCGTTGAGTTCTTGCGCAAGGACTCAACGCCCCGCTTTCGCTATCCGCTCTGGCTCTTGTGGACGGGTCCGACTGACGTGCCGCTGGCCGACATCGCCCGCATCTATCTTTGGCGCTTTGCCATTGAGCATGCTTTTCGTTTTCTCAAGCAACATTTGGGCTTGAAGGCCAATCAGTCCACCAACCTGGTTAGCATTGAACGCTGGATGTGGTTCTGTGCGATTGCCTATCTGCAACTCTTGCTCATGCGTCAGCAAGTCGATGATCTGCGTCCGGCCTGGCACCCTAAGCCGAATGCCACCCAACCACGCTTGCTCACGCCCGGTCAAGTCCAACGTGCCGCCCACCGCTTTTTGGCTCGGCTCGGCACACCGGCCCAATCACCCAGACCCGCCGGAAAAGGCACTGGGCGCCGCCAAGGTTTCTGTCCCAAGGCTCGCACCCGCCATCCGGTCGTCAGAAAGTTGAAAAAACGCCCAAAACCCAAGCGCAAGGCCGTTGTTTAGCCGCTTCGCTGCGTTTTCTGGACGACTGTTTGTTTGTTAAGGTGCAATTGCTAGGGTTGCACCCTATTCGTGCTACCCTGCCTGCGGGTTTATCCCGTACTTGTCACGCACTGCGTCTCTAAAGTCAAGTCCTTAGCAACTTTCTTGAAATAATCAATACTCCCGCTCTCCGTAGACCCGTGCCCTGCCGTGGGCGGCACCGTTTTGCCGTCGCCGGTCTCGTCCACAGCGGCGCAGGCGACCCCTGCCTGCTGCGCCGCTCTATCTCACCAACGTAACTTTTGGTCACTTTTACGCCGAATATGGCTTCTTCCGATTTACTGTTCGGTTACTTGCTCGCCAGCGCGGCATAGCCAGGTCCTGCGCTGAAATACCGGGCGTTCAATTCCGTGGTGTAGACCTGCGCGGCGGGCAGATCCTCTTCGGGTAAGATCGCATCCACCGGGCATTCGGGAACACAGGCGCCGCAGTCGATGCAGGTATCCGGATCAATGTAGTACCACGGCCACTCCGCTTCCGGGATGCCGGGGACGATGCAGTCCACCGGACACACATCGACGCAAGCCCCGTCGCGAATACACAGGTCAAAGATTACATACGTCATGGGTCAAAGCCTCCTCTTGGCACAGGCTGAGGGTCCTCGCGCACAAGGACAGAACTGTCTAGAGTGGGTTGTGTAACGTGTACAATTTGCACTCTCATTATCGCGCCAGTTGTCAAGCAGGCTATCGCTCATCTTCATCGGCGGCAGGTACTTTTCAGCATGCGCACTCTCTATCCGAAGAGACAGGAATCCATTAGCTAGCTCCTTTTCCTTCTCCTTGTATAATCAAGTGAGGGAAGGGCGGTTCAGGTAGGCGTGACCTTCCCCATGTGAGATCTCATATGG
>NZ_JBKJYW010000175.1:0-4215 GCF_046715635.1 Serratia sp. (in: enterobacteria) | reverse complement strand
CAGAACGCGCGGCGCATGGCGCTGGCCGACTTCGTAGGCGATATGCAATTGGTGCGGGATCAGGCTGGCGCGCATACCACGCAGGCCAGCGAACGGCAGGCGATACTGTTCGCTCTGGTATTTGCGGGCGCGGAAACGCAGCGCAAAGCGATCCATGCGGTCAATCTGCCCGGCAAACAGGCGGTCTTGCGGTTTACTGAAGGTCAGCTTGCTGTCCAGCAGCACTTCACGCATAGCGACGCCGCTTTCCTGGGTATCCAGACGCGTGCCGATATAGGTCAACAGCCCGTTATCCTCTTTGACTTCCTCCACCTGCAACTGCCAGCCTTCGTGGTTGCTGATGGTGTCGCCAGGGTTAAACATCACGCGGGTGATTGGTGAGTCGTTTCTGGCATAGAGGCGGTTTTCACCGGTGGCGGGGAAAAGCAGGGTGACCATGCGCACGTCCAGTGCTACCACGGTTCCCAGTCCCAATTCGCTTTCCGTATCGCTGATCCAGCGTTGACCAAGTGTAAAAGGCATAGTTTGTCGGCTCGATTCTTATTAAGTAAGTCTTGCTACCCGGCAGAGAAGCCCAGGGTAACCTGTTTCAACTGCTTGCTATTCCCGGCATCTTGCCTGCCAGCGCGTTGTTACCGGTCGGCGAGCTTTATTTTCATTTAGCGGGTAATAGCTTGTTATGCCATGCTAACGTCTGGTGACAGCATAGCGGCAACGATGTTGTGAATAGTGGTTCAGAATTTGGGAAGGGCGCTATGGTAATGGAAGGCGGCGCATTCGTCACCTGTAAAACCCGATGATTTTTTCTTCCCAAACCCCGACTAACATCAGTAAAAAGAGAGGGGTTTCTCGTGGGGGGGTATTACCCTCTACTTTGACCGCTCAGAACAGGCCTATCTGCCTGGTTACCAACGCCGAAAAATCGTCGTACAGGAAGGGAAGTATAGCGTCTGCCACCGGTTGCAGCTGGCGTTCGAGATAATGATCGTAATCGATCGCCGACTGCCGGATTTCCAGCGGCTCAGGCCCGGCCAATGTCATCACATAGCTGATCCAGCCACCGTTCTGATACTGCAGCGGCCGCCCCTGTTGACGATTATAGTCATCGGCCAGGCGGGCTGCACGGGCGTGGGGCGGGACATTGCGTTGATAGTCGTCCAGCTTGCGGCGCAGGCGTTTGCGGTAGACCAGCCGCTCGTCAAATTCACCGTTCAGCGTTTTGGCCACGTAATCACGTACAAAGTCCTGATAGGGCTGGCGCTTGAAGATGCGTTGATAGAGCTGCTGTTGAAACTGTTGCGCCAGCGGGGTCCAGTCGGTACGCACCGTTTCCAACCCTTTATACACCATCTCTTCACTGCCGTCCGGTTTGTTGATCAGTCCGGCGTAGCGCTTTTTGCTGCCCTGTTCGGCACCGCGGATGGTGGGCATTAAAAAGCGGGAATAGTGGGTTTCAAACTCCAGCTCCAGCGCATTTTCCAGCCCATATTGTTGTTGCAGATGCTGCTGCCACCATTGATTGACGTGATCGAGCAGTTCGCGGCCAATCTCGACGGCCTGCTGCTCGCTGTGGGCCTTATTCAGCCAGACAAAGGTCGAGTCCGTATCGCCATAGATTACCTGGTAGCCTTTAGCTTCGATCAACTCCCGCGTCTGGCGCATGATCTCGTGGCCGCGCAGAGTGATCGACGAGGCCAGCCGGGGATCGAAGAAGCGGCAGCCGCTCGATCCCAGTACGCCGTAGAACGCATTCATGATGATCTTCAGCGCCTGTGACAGCGGCTTGTTGTTGTGGCGTTTGGCCGCTTCGCGCCCTTGCCAGATCTGGCGCACAATTTCTGGCAGACAGTGTTTGTTACGTGAGAACCGGGCTTGACGAAAACCCGGCACCGAGTTTTCGTCATCCGGGTGCTGCATGCCTTCTACCAGCCCGACGGGATCGATCAGGAAGGTGCGGATGATCGACGGATACAGACTCTTGTAATCCAGTACCAGTACCGAATCATACAGGCCGGGCTGCGAATCCATCACAAAGCCGCCGGGGCTGTGCTCTTCCGGCAACTCCCCAAGGTTAGGGGCCACATAGCCCTGACGATGCATGCGCGGGATATAAAGATGGTTGAAGGCCGCCACCGAACCACCGCTGCGATCGGCAGCCAGCCCGGTCACGGTGGCGCGCTCGAGGAGGAAGGTCAACAGTTCGGTTTTGGCGAAAATGCGCGTTACCAACTCGCAGTCTTTCAGGTTATAGCGGGCCAGTGCGGGTTTATCTTCGGCAAAACGTCGGTCTATTTCCGCCATTCGCTGGTAAGGGTTGTCGATCGATTTCCCTTCCCCAAGCAGCGTTTGCGCCACATATTCCAGGCTGAAGGACGGGAAGTTCCAGGTGGCCGATTTCAGCGCTTCGATACCGTCGATAATCAATCGGCCGGAGGCCGAGGCGAAGAAGTGGTTTTGCTTAAAGCCGTGCTCGCGCCATTCCAGCAGGTTGCCACCACGGCCAAAACGCAGGGGGATCTGATAACGTTCGGCGTGTTTTTGCAGTACCCGCAGATCGAACTGCACCAGGTTCCAGCCGATAATGGCGTCGGGATCGTGCTGCTCCAGCCATTGGTTCAGGCGTTCCAGCAGCTGTGGGCGGCTGTTGCAGTATTCCAGCTCAAAATCCAGCGCCTCAGTGCCGCCGTTGGCCGGGCCGAGCATATACACTTGGCGCTGGCCACAGCCTTCCAGCGCGATTGAGTAAAGCTCGCCATGGGCGGTGGTTTCGATATCCAGTGATACCAACTTTAAACTGGGGCGGTAGTCTGGGGCAGGCTTCATCTGGGCGTTGAGCCACAGGCCGTGACCGTCGGGTTGGCCGTTGAACCACACCGGGGCGGTGATAAAGCGCTCCATCAGATAGCGTTCCGGCGGGCGGATATCGGCCTCAAACACGTTGACGCCACCCTCTTTGAGCAGCTTTTCCAGCTTGATCAACTGACGGTGCTGGCGGCAATAAAGGCCCATCACCGGACGGGAGTGGAAATCCTGCAGCGGCAGGGGTTTCAGCTCGACATGACGCTCTTCACGCAGCAGCAACTCGGCCCGCTGACGCTGTTCGGCGGGAATAAATGCTACGGAGGTCTGTGGGGCCAGCCGTAGCCGTTGCGGCCCGCTATCGGTTGCCAGCCAGAACTCAACTTCGGTACCGGCGGGCGTATCACGCCAATGGCGAGTGAGTAAGAAACCCTGCTGTAGAGATGTCACTAGTTCCTGAGCATCGATGATCTATAGGTGTTTATAGTATGGGTTTTTATACAGTCATTGTCCATAATTGGCTAGGTTGGCCAAATGTACATACAATTCAACGATTGACTCCCCCTGGCCCGCGCCGGACAATCCTTCGCCCATACGTTTAGCTTACCAACAGAGGTTTAATGGAAGCTTATTTACAGCAGTTGATCACCCAGTCATTGGCTTTCACCCTGGTGGTGGTCATGTTGGTGGCGTTCCTGGAGTCGCTGGCGTTGGTCGGTTTGCTATTGCCGGGCACGGTGATGATGGCCAGCATTGGTGCACTGATCGGCAGCGGACAGGTGGACTTTTATATGGCCTGGGGGGCGGGCATTGTCGGTTGTCTGCTGGGGGATTGGATCTCCTACTTTATCGGCCGGGCCTTCAAGGGGCCGCTGCACCGCTGGTCGTTCCTGAAAAAGAACAAGGCGATGCTGGATAAAACCGAGCATGCGCTGCATCAGCACAGTATCGTTACCATTTTGATCGGCCGCTTTGTTGGCCCGACGCGCCCGCTGGTGCCGATGGTGGCCGGCATGCTCGATCTGCCTCCCTACAAATTTGCCCTGCCGAATATCATCGGTTGCCTGACTTGGCCACCGGTCTATTTCTTCCCCGGCATTCTGGCGGGCGTCGCGATCGATATTCCTGCCAGCGCTAACAGCGCGTTGTTCAAATGGCTGTTGTTTGGCGTGGTGGTACTGGTCTGGCTGGCGGCCTGGCTGAGTTGGCGCTGGTGGCGCGAAGGAAAGCGCAGTGCCGATAAGCTGACGCGCTGGCTAACGCCGATGCGGCTGCGGTTGGCCTGTATTGCTAGCTGGGTAGGGGCGCTGGTGTGTTTCTATTATATGCATCAGCAGGCGTTGATGCCGGTATATCGACACCTGCTGTGGAAAGTGCTGGCGGGCTGACGCTAAAATTTGGGCATAAAAAAACCGA
>NZ_JBKJYW010000174.1:0-9093 GCF_046715635.1 Serratia sp. (in: enterobacteria) | reverse complement strand
CAAGATACGCTTGTCCGAAATCGGATAAGGCGTGCCCAACTGCTGCGCGAACAGGCTGACGCGCAGCTCCTCGATCATCCAGCGTACCGCCTTCACCTCTTCATCCTGCTGGCGTTTTGGCGGCAGCTTGTTCAGCCACTGCTGCCAAGCCTGTTGGACCTGCTCCACCCGGATCATCTGCGCGCGATCGCGATGCGGATCGATCGCCAGCTTCTCCAGGCGGCGCTCAATCGCTTGCAGATAACGCAAGGTGTCCGGCAGGCGGCTCCAACCGTTATTGGTGACAAAGCCACGGTAAACCAGGCCGTTAAGCTGGGCATTGATATCGGACAGCGCCAGCGCCAACGAGATATCAACGCGCCCTTTCAGGCGTTTGTTGATGTTGAAGACCGTCGTCAGGATCTGCTCCACCTGCTTGGCAACGCCCACCACGGTTTCGTTCAGCTCGGCCCGCACCAACTCTTGCAGCCGGGCAAAGTTCTCTTCCGCCCACACCGGCCCTCCGTGTTCGGCAATCAGCTTGTCGATACCGCAGGAGATACAGTCGTCGATCAGATCCAGCACCTTGCCATAAGGGTTGAAATACAGCCCAAGCTTGGCCTTGTTCGGCAACTTCTCATGCAGATATTTGATCGGCGAAGGGATATTCAACAACAGTAAGCGGCGCGTACCTTGCCACATGGCTTGCTGCTGCTCTTGCTCGCTATCAAACAGGCGGATGGCTACGCTATCTTTTTCGTCCACCAGCGCCGGGTAGGCTTTGACCGAATAGCCACCACGCTTCTGCTCATAAAACTCAGGCAGTTTGCCAAAGCTCCAGATATGCAGATTGCTCTGCTCCAGGCCATCATCAGCCACGGCCGATAGCGTCTCTTGCACCTTGTCTTTAAGCTGGAGCCTCAGCGCGGCCAGATCTTTGCCTTCACGCAGGGTTTTATGTTTCTCGCCCACGACGCGGAAGGTCATTTTCAGATGATCGGGTACCTGATCCCACTGCCAATCTTCACGTGACACTGTCACGCCAGTCATGCGGCGTAACTCGCGTTCCAGCGAATCCAGCAGCGGCATTTCCAACGGCGTTGCCCGGCCAAGGAAAGCTTCAGCGTAGTTCGGTGCAGGCACAAAATTGCGGCGCATCGGCTTAG
This sequence comes from Serratia sp. (in: enterobacteria), assembly GCF_046715635.1. Classification (GTDB taxonomy): domain Bacteria; phylum Pseudomonadota; class Gammaproteobacteria; order Enterobacterales; family Enterobacteriaceae; genus Chania. Next base: position 7,948 of record NZ_JBKJYW010000174.1, on the reverse strand, counting down.
GCAACGATTTGATCAGCGCGATCACCAGTTCACGGCGGATACCGGGGATCTGCCACTCAAAACCGGCCTCTTCTACCTGATTGAGTATCGGCAATGGAATGTGCACGGTCACGCCATCGGCGTCGGTACCCGGTTCAAACTGGTAAGTCAGGCGCAGTTTGAGGTTGCCCTGATACCAATAGTTCGGATAATCCAGCGCGCTGACCTTGTTGGCTCCGTCCTTGATCAACATCTCTTTTTCGAAGTTGAGCAGCTCAGGGTTTTGCTTACCGGCGGTTTTCCACCACTGGTCAAAATGACGCCCAGACACCACATCGCTCGGAATACGCTGATCGTAGAAACTGAACAGCGTTTCGTCATCCACCAGAATGTCGCGGCGACGCGATTTGTGTTCCAGCTCTTCTACTTCGGCACGCAGCTTCAGGTTGGCAGCGAAGAACGGGTGCCGCGTCTGCCAGTCCCCCTCCACCAGCGCATGGCGGATAAACAGTTCACGGCACAACAGCGGATCGATGGTGCTGTAATTTACCGGGCGAGCCGCGACGATCGGCAAACCAAACAGCGTGACCTTTTCGCTGGCCATCACCGCGCCCTGGGATTTCGACCAGTGCGGTTCACTGTAATGATGTTTGACCAGGTGCTGAGCCATCGGCTCGATCCATTCTGGTTCGATACGCGCAGCGATACGGCCCCACAGGCGGCTGGTTTCCACCAGTTCTGCCACCATCGTCCATTTCGGTGGCTTCTTGAACAGCCCGGAGCCAGGGAAGATGGAGAAACGGGCGTTGCGCGCACCGGTAAATTCTTGCTTATCCGCATCCTTCTGGCCAATGTGCGAAAGCAGGCCGCTCAGCAACGCGGTATGCACGCTGCGGTAGTCCGAAGGCACGCTGTTGACCGGCAGGCCCAGCTCTTTCACCACCTGGCGCAGTTGGGTGTAGATATCCTGCCATTCACGCACCCGCAGATAGTTGAGGAAATCGTTGCGGCACAGGCGGCGGAACTGGCTGGAAGAGTTTTCCTTCTGCTGCTCCTTCAGGTAATCCCACAGGTTCACGAACGCCATAAAATCGGAGTCTTTGTCGGCGAAGCGGCGGTGTTTCTCATCGGAGGCCTGTTGCTTATCCATCGGTCGCTCACGCGGATCCTGGATCGACAACGCCGAGGTGATGATCATCATCTCACGCACGCTGCCACTCTTCTGGGCTTCCAACACCATCCGCGCCAAGCGAGGATCGATCGGCAACTGTGCCAACTGACGGCCCTGTGGTGTCAGCTGATAGTGGCCGTTTTCCGCGGTTTTGATCGCGCCCAACTCTTCCAGCAGGCGCACACCGTCCTGAATATTGCGGTTATCCGGCGCTTCGACAAACGGGAAGGCAGCAATATCCCCCAACCCCAGCGAAGTCATCTGCAAAATAACCGAGGCCAGGTTGGTCCGCAGAATTTCCGGATCGGTAAACGCCGGTCGCGATAGGAAATCCTGCTCCGAGAACAGGCGGATACAGATACCGTCAGAGACACGTCCACAGCGGCCCTTACGCTGGTTAGCCGAAGCTTGTGAAACCGGTTCGATCGGCAAACGTTGTACTTTAGTACGAAAGCTGTAACGGCTGATACGGGCCGTACCTGGATCGATAACGTACTTGATACCCGGCACGGTCAGCGAGGTTTCCGCCACGTTGGTCGCCAACACGATGCGGCGGCCGTGGTGCGACTGGAACATCCGATTCTGTTCACTGTTGGACAGGCGGGCATACAGCGGTAGCACCTCGGTATGCGGGAGATTGAGCTTGGTCAGTGCATCAGCGGTGTCACGGATTTCACGTTCACCGCTCATAAAGATCAGGATATCGCCTGGTCCTTCACGCCCCAGTTCGTCCACTGCGTCGAAGATGGCCTGAAGCTGATCGCGTTCAGTATCGTCGGCGTCGTCTACCACTGGGCGGTAACGTACCTCGACCGGATAGGTACGGCCAGAAACCTCAATGATCGGCGCATTGTTGAAGTGACGAGAAAAGCGCTGCGGATCGATGGTGGCCGAGGTGATGATCACCTTCAGATCCGGGCGTTTTGGCAGCAGTTCCCGCAGATAACCCAGGATGAAATCGATGTTCAGGCTGCGTTCGTGCGCTTCATCAATGATCAGGGTGTCGTACTGCATCAGCAAGCGATCCTGCTGGATTTCAGCCAGCAAGATCCCGTCGGTCATCAGTTTGACCAGGGTATTTTCACCCACCTGATCGTTGAAGCGCACCTTGTAACCTACGCTGCCACCCAGCGGTGTTTCCAGCTCATCGGCAATGCGGTTGGCAACGGTGCGTGCAGCCAGACGGCGCGGTTGTGTGTGGCCAATCAGGCCTTTGACGCCACGCCCTAACTCCAGGCAGATTTTCGGTAGCTGTGTGGTCTTCCCGGAGCCGGTTTCACCCGCCACGATCACCACTTGATGATCGCGGATGGCGGCGAGAATGTCCTGCTTCTTCTGGCTGACAGGCAGGCTTTCCGGGTAAGTAATTTTCGGGCATGAGGCTGCACGAGAGCGCACCTTCTGCAAGGCATGCTCGATATCTGCCGCTATTTCTGCGGCAACCGCCTGTTGAGCTTCGGGGCTTTTGACTTTGCGCGCACCTTGCAACCGGCGTTGCAGGCGCTGCTGATCACGGAGCATCAAGTCACCCAGTTGGGATGACAATGCCGCGAGCGTAGATTTCACGTTCGGTGTTCCTTGTTTCTTCGCGGCTACAGGTTAACGTCAGGGACTAGGGTTTGATGTTATAGCTGACGTGTAGGTGCCAATAACTGCGTTTATTAAATTAGGTTTATCGATTTTTGACTTAGCGCAACAGGATACCACAATGGCATTTCTCTCCATAATCCATCCGTTTAGCGTGGATTTTCTTGTTCAATAAAATCGAACGTAGATCTCGAAATATTCCGCTATCCCTGTTGAAACAATATGAATAGAGTGTACCTCATGCAACGGGCGACCGGCCCTGATGTCACAGTCAACACGAAAGGAATTATCGATGAGCAAAGTCTTGGTTCTAAAATCCAGCATCCTGGCAACTTATTCTCAGTCTAACCAATTGGCTGATTTCTTCGTTGAGCAGTGGGCCAATGCTCACAGCAGCGATACCATCACCGTGCGTGACCTGGCTGCACAGCCGATCCCGGTACTGGATGGTGAACTGGTTGGTGCGCTGCGCCCTTCAGATGCTCCGTTGACCCCGCGTCAGCAAGAAGCGCTGGCTCTGTCAGACGAACTGATTGCCGAGCTGCAAGCCAACGACACTATCGTTATCGCCGCACCGATGTACAACTTCAACATCCCAACCCAGTTGAAGAATTATTTTGACCTGATTGCCCGTGCTGGCGTCACCTTCCGCTACACCGAGAACGGCCCGGAAGGCTTGGTTAAAAACAAACGCGCCATCATTCTGACCAGCCGTGGCGGCATCCATAAAGGCACTCCAACCGACCTGGTAGAACCTTACCTGCGTCTGTTCCTGGGCTTTATCGGTATTACCGAGGTTGAGTTTGTGTTTGCCGAAGGGATTGCCTACGGTCCAGACGTAGCGACCAAGGCCCAGGCCGATGCCAAAGCGTTACTGGCCGAAGTGATCGCCGCTTAAATAATAGCGATGCCAGGGCGCAGAGATTGCGCTCTGGGAAGTAAAACATACCTGCAAAATCCGTTTTACCCCCATAACAAGAAGTCGTTTAAATTCCTTTGCGCGCCTAAGGCGCGCGCTTTTTTTATTTCTGCAACCACTGGCCGTTAATGCCCCGGACAAACTCCCCCGCCGGTGCGCGAGTCACCAGTTTCTGGCCAGCCATCCGCGCGACTTCATCGATGGCGATATGATTACTGGCTGCCACATGTTGATATTTCTCGGCACGTCCGGCATTGATTTTTTTCACCAACGCCTGAGTCTCCGCGTCCTGCTTCACCGGAGCGATATAGCCACTGAGCGTTTCGCCCACCCGCCCCTGCTGCTTGGCTTCATCCAACGTCAACGCCTGAGCCATCCCGCTGAATAACCAACCGGCGGCAATCAACCACAGATAATGTTTTTTCATGTTGGCTCCTAGAATAGACCGCTCTGGTCTTTCAGCAGGTTCTCAACGTCCTTATCCACTTTGATGTGGATCTCATGTTCAATTTTGACGTTCATATTGATGGTGATGGGATCTTTAGGCGTCGCCACCTCAATGCGCGGTACGCAACCGCTCAGCAAGGATGCACCCAACACGGCTGCCAGCAATGGCCCTGTCGCGTTCTTCATTGTTGTTCCTCGGGTTTAGAGAGCGCCTGCTCCAGCCACTCTTGTAAATTGTCGCCAAAGCGCAGGCTGCGCCACAGCTGAAACACGTTTTCCTGATGGCTATAGTTAAGGATAACCTCACGCTTGGCATTTTTCTGCGGATTTACTCCATCGATATGCGCTTTTAGCGTCAGTTCGCCCAGGTTATCGAGATCGACCCGCGCCTTTGAGCGGTTAATTTCCATGTAGCGCAACCAATCAATGGCGGCACCGGTGGCCAGGTTATTACTGCCAATGGCATCGGCCATATCTTTATCCAGCCGCAGCGTCATGAGCCCCGCATTGGCGATCCAACCGTTTTGCACCAGCCATTTGGGGTGGTTCAGGTAGAGCGGCAACTCGCCGTTGACGCGGCCAGACATGGCGAACTGCTTCGGCTTGAGCGCGGTAAACAGCGCGCTGAGGTCGATTTGATCCAGTTTAAGCACCGCTGCATCATGCTGTGGCATACGTAATGCTGAGAGGCTGATATGACCGTTCAGCATATCCACACCGATATTGCTCAACGTCAACGGATACACCTCGCTGTACGGATAGGTACCTTGCAGGTCGGCGGTAATATTCTGCATCTCAAACAGCGTCTTGATGGACTTGATTCGCAGCATGATCGGCCGTTTGGCCCCAAGCTGCCACAGGTGATTCTTAAACCGGTAGGGCAAGACAAAGTCCAGCCCGCTCAATTCGCCGTCTTGCAGCCACATGCCGCCGTTGCGCACCACCCAGTGGCCGCCTGCCTCGAACCCCTGTACCCGCGCTGCCGAAAACGCCGACTGGGCGTAGAACTCACCCGCACGCAGCTTGATATTCAGATCGGGTGAAATCAGCGGTTGGAATACCGTTAACGACTGCTTTGGCCACCAGCCTTCCCCACGCAGGCGCTCACCATCCCAGCGGCCACGCAAGGTAATTGGCCCAATCTGCTCGGCCTGCAACGCGCCTTGCCATTGGAAACTGTCTGGTCCCGCACCTTGCAACTGCAAATCCAGCACCGAAGCCGGCAAATAGCTGCCTGCACCAAAACTGGTTTTATCAGCCTTCAATTGCACGCCCCCGGTAAGGCTCGGTGCTTTGACATCCCGCTGCCACTGGATTGGCTGGCTGAGCGTCAGGCGCGGCGTCGCGACCGTGACCTTGCCGTATTTCAACCGATCAAAACCGGTGGAAAGACGATCTAGAGTGATGCTGGTGTCCTGCCAACGCCCACTGCCTGCGACATCCCAGGCGGCCTGTAGCGGGGGTAACTTGCCGTTACCCCAAGAGCGCCATTGCCACTGACCATGGTCTGGCCAGAAATCTTGTGCCTGGCCGTCCAGATGCAGCTTGAAGCGCCCCCAGTAGCTTTCGCTGGCGCTGATAATCGCCTGCAAACGGCCTGTGACCCCAAGAGCTGTGACTTTTACCCCAGCCAGCGGCAGGCGAGCCTCTTCCAGCTTCATGTCCGGTGCCGGGCTGCCCCAGGCGCGCAGTAAAGATCCCGGCTGTAGCACCAGCGTTGGGTTAAGGATCGAGCCGCTGATAATGCCGGGGATTGACGCCGTCAGCGAGAGATTGGCCAGGTTTGCCTGCCCGGTAAGCTGGAATCCCAGATCGCTGTTGGTCAGGCTCAGGCTACCCGGCCCCAACGTCAGCACCGCGTTGCCCTTGCCATTATGCCCAGCGGTGATTACGTTCAAACGTGCGGTAATTTGGGTTTCATCAAACCCCTTACTCCAGTCATGCAACGCCACATTCAAACCACCACTGAGCGGTTGCTCCAGGTAGGGCCAGCGCCATTCGCCTTTTTCTATGCTGATCTGCTTTGGCGTTAGCGACCAAGGGAACGTCGCCAGCGGTTGGTCGCTGCCCTTTTCCGTCAGGGTCAACACCCCCTGTTGCTGTTGCCAATGCAGATCCAGCAGCAAGGGTTTTTTCAGATAGGCGGTTTGTAGCTCACCTTGTAGCGCCCCCTGGGGTGGCAAGCTATCCATATCCAACGGTACCGTAACTTTGCCCGTCAGTTGTACAGGAGCCGTGCTGTTGGGCGGCGTAATGCTGAGCTTGCTTAGCGTCAGTTGCTGATGTTCATCCAGTTGCGCCTCGGCGGTGACATTTTTGCCTTGATAATGCAACTGTTGGCCCTTGCCCGTAGACGACAGCTGCAATTTACCTGCATAGGCTTGCCATGGGGTGAGCGTGAGAAGATTGATGTTCAGGTCAAACGGCGGCAGCATCGCTTGCAGTTGGTCTAGCGCTAGCGGCGCGCTGTCACCCTCGGCGGCGGGCAATTTTGACAGGCAGGCCGTATCCACATCGACCCGTTCGCCGTTCACACGCCAGGTGCCCATTTGGTAGGAAAGCTTCAACTCGCCGACGTTGGCTATGGCACAACCTTGGGCGCTGAACTTCAGCCCATCAAGATGCAAAGCCCCCTGCTGCCAGCGCAACGGTCCTTGTAAAACCAGTTGGCTACCCTGCGGTAACCAAGGTGTTATCGCACGCGGCAACCAACGCGGCAGAGTTTGCCACAGCGTGATGATCAACAGAATGATGCCCGCCACGATCGCTATGAATACTTTTAATCTTTTTGTCATTAAGCGCAGGTTTAGTTCCTGATAAACATCGATTAGCCAGGTTCAATGATGACACGGATCCCCTGGCAGGTGAAGGTGAACCCATCTCATCATTTATAGAGCAGGTTTCGCAATTTTGATATTTACCCGGTGAATATAGAAAATGGCTAATACACTGATTATCAGCATAAAACCCTAAAAGACCTGCGCCGCCACAGGGCGCTAAACCATTGTCGTATTTGGCAAAATATGTTAATTTGATCACATAATCACGCGGGAGAAACCACGATGAAAATGGCGATTTACAGCACCAAACAGTACGACCGTAAGTATCTTGAATTGGTAAATCAGCAGTTTGGTTATGAGCTGGAATTTTTCGATTTTCTGCTAAGTAAGAAAACCGCCAAAACGGCTATCGGCTGTAAGGCCGTATGCATCTTCGTCAATGACGACGGTAGCCGGGAAGTGCTGGAAGAGCTGGCCGCGCTCGGGGTCGAGATCCTCGCCCTGCGTTGTGCCGGGTTCAATAACGTCGATCTGGATGCGGCGAAAGAGCTGGGTATCAAAGTGGTACGCGTACCGGCCTATTCTCCTGAGGCCGTAGCCGAACACGCCGTGGGCATGATGATGTGCCTGAACCGCCGCATTCATCGTGCCTATCAACGCACCCGCGATGCCAACTTCTCACTGGAAGGGCTGATCGGCTTCAATATGCATAACCGCACCGCTGGGGTGATTGGCACCGGTAAAATCGGCGTGGCTACCATGCGTATCCTGAAAGGCTTTGGCATGAAGCTATTGGCCTACGACCCATACCCAAGCGCGCAGGCGTTAGAGCTGGGTGCCGAATACGTCGATCTTAAAACGCTGTATGCCCAGGCAGACGTGATCACCCTGCACTGTCCGTTAACGCCGGAAAACCATCACCTGCTGAACGCGGACGCGTTCTCCATGATGAAGGACGGCGTGATGGTGATTAACACCAGCCGCGGTGCCTTGATCGACTCCTCCGCCGCCATCGATGCCCTCAAACAGCAAAAGATTGGTGCGCTGGGGATGGACGTATACGAG
>NZ_JBKJYW010000173.1:0-8409 GCF_046715635.1 Serratia sp. (in: enterobacteria) | reverse complement strand
GAGAGGGACGATGCCGCCCAGGCACCAAACGGCCCCAGCAACGCAAGCAAGGCAATTACAGCAAATCTTCTTAACCCATACATCATTGCTGCGTCATCCTTGTTGCCTCTGGATACTTTCTAATAATTGTTCGCCATAGGCGGAAACCGCCTGGAGCTTCGCCTGACGCCCTTCGTCTTGGTAACTGAGATGCAGTTCCAGATCGGGATCGGGCAGCACGCCGGTACCCTGCTGTGGCCATTCCACCAGGCAAATCGAGTCCTGGGCAAAATAGTCGCGGATACCCATAAATTCGAGTTCTTCCGGGTCGGCCAAGCGATAAAGATCAAAGTGATAGACCGCCAGCGGTTGCAGCGCATAAGGTTCCACCAGCGTATAGGTTGGACTTTTCACATTGCCCTGATGGCCTAATGCCTGCAAAAAGCCCCGGCTGAAGGTGGTTTTACCGGCACCCAAATCGCCATAAAGATAAATCACACTGGCACGATCGCACGCCTGGGCCAGGACGGCACCCAGTGCAACTGTGGCTGCCTCATCCGGCAGCGGTAAAACGAGTTCTTTCATTCGATAATGTCTATTTTGCCAACTCAGGGTTAACGTAATGAGGGATAACCGGCAGCAGATCGGTGGCCAGTAATCCCCTTGTTCCTTGTTTTGCAGCAACCTGATCCGCCGCGGTGCCGTGCACTACACAGCCCGCACAGGCGGCATCATACAGCGGCAGCTTTTGCGCCAGCAAACCGCCGATGATGCCCGACAGCACATCTCCCATGCCACCGGATGCCATGCCAGCATTGCCAACGTCGGCGATCGCCATCTGTCCATGCTCATCGGCGATCAAGGTACCTGCGCCTTTCAGCACCACAACGCCGCCGTATTGCGCGACCAACCTGCGGGTTGCAAGTAAGCGATCACTCTCAATATCAGCGGTGCAGCAGCTCAATAATCGCGCGGCTTCACCAGGATGCGGGGTAATAATACGATTCTGACGCTTCTCGGGGTGTAATGCCAGTAAGTTAAGCGCATCCGCGTCCCATAATGTTGGTTTATCACTGGCTTGCAGCTGTTGCAACGCATTGCGGCCCCAATCGCCCTGGCCAAGCCCCGGGCCAATCACGACCACATCGGCCCAGTCCAGCGCCTGTTGCAGGATATCATTACTCAGGCGTTGCACCATCAACTCAGGCCGGGCAGTCAGCAGCGGCCCAATGTTCTCACTGTGAGTAAGCACTCGCACTAGCCCAGCCCCGGCACGCAGTGCGGCTTCCGCTGCCATGCGGATGGCTCCGCCAAAACCGTGATCGCCACCCACCAGCAGTAAACGACCTTGATCCCCTTTATGAGAACAAGGGCGGCGAGGCTTCAGCCATCTGCCCAAATCGTCAGCCGTAAGACGCTCGATTTGCAGGGACTGTGTTGCCAGCCAATCCGCTAATCCTAGCGTACTGTAATGCAGTTGCCCCACCCAATCACGCGCCTGCCCGGTCAACAACCCTGGTTTGAGTGCAATAAAAGTCAGCGTATGGGCCGCACTGATCGAGGCTCCCGGCACCGATCCGCTTTCAGCCAGCAGGCCAGAAGGGATATCCAGAGCAACCACTGGCGCATCGGCTCGGTTGGCCGCTTCGATCAGGGCATCATAGGGCGCTCTGGGGGCAGCCCCCAACCCGGTGCCTAACAATCCATCAATGATGAGATCGACATCCTCAGGCCAACGGCTGGTCGCGGGCAGGACTTCTCCGCCACTTGCCAACCAGGCTTGCCGGGCGTTGGCAGCCTCTGGTGGCAATGGACGAACGCCTTCGCAGGCAATGAGCGTCACCTTGATACCCGCCGCACGGGCCTGACGAGCAACCACATAACCATCACCACCGTTATTGCCATGCCCACACAGCACCAGCCAATGCCTGCTGGCCGGATACCGGTCACACGCCAGCTCATAAGCCGCCGCACCGGCACGCTGCATTAACGAATATAAGGAAAGGCCAAGCGTTGCGGCAGCAACAGGTTCTGTCTGCCGGATCCAGTCTGCAGACCAAACAGAGTGTGGTAAACTGGAACTGTATTGTTTCTCACTATGGCCCGTCATGACACACCCCCTCGATCTCGATCAACTCGCCCAACATATCAAGCAATGGGGGCAATCGCTAGGATTCCAGCAAGTAGGGATCTGCGATACCGATCTCAGCGCGGAAGAGCCCATATTGCAGGCGTGGCTGGATAAGCAATACCACGGCGAGATGGAGTGGATGGCACGCCATGGCATGATGCGCGCACGGCCACATGAATTATTGCCCGGCACGCTGCGGGTGATCAGCGTGCGGATGAACTATTTACCCGCGAAAGCCGCGTTCGCCAGCACGTTAAAAAACCCGGAGCTGGGCTACGTTAGCCGTTATGCACTAGGGCGTGATTATCACAAGCTGTTACGCCAGCGGCTAAAAAAACTCGGCGATCAAATCCAGGCTTATTGCGGTGAATTGAATTTTCGGCCCTTTGTGGATTCGGCCCCCATCATGGAGCGAGCCTTGGCCTCAAAAGCCGGCATTGGCTGGGTTGGTAAACACTCACTGATCCTAAACCGCGAGGCTGGCTCCTGGTTTTTCCTCGGCGAGTTGTTAATCGATCTGCCTCTGCCGGTGGATAAACCGCAGGAAGAGCAGTGTGGCCGCTGTGTCGCCTGCATCACCACTTGCCCTACCGGTGCGATAGTTGCCCCTTATACCGTCGATGCCCGTCGCTGCATCTCCTACCTGACTATCGAATTAGAAGGCGTTATTCCAGAAGAATTCCGCCCTCTGATGGGCAATAGAATCTACGGCTGCGACGATTGCCAGCTCATTTGCCCTTGGAACCGCTTCTCGCAGTTGACGGATGAAGACGATTTTAGCCCCCGCGCTGCACTGCATACTCCGCAACTGATCGAGCTGTTTGGCTGGAACGAGGAGAAGTTTTTACGTATTACCGAAGGATCTGCCATCCGACGTATCGGCCATTTGCGCTGGTTACGCAATATCGCGGTAGCACTCGGCAACGCCCCTTATCTCGATCAGATCGTCATCAGCTTACAGATTCGACAAGGCCAGGATCCGATGCTGGACGAGCACATCAGTTGGGCGCTGGCTCAACAACTTGCACGCCGTGAAGCCCTGGCGGTTGAGGTGCAGACTATGCAGAAAAAACGTTTAATTCGAGCGGTCGAGAAAGGATTACCGAGGGATGCTTAAAAAACCACCATACCCACCCTGTGGATTTGTGCATAAAAATAAAAATGTGTTGTCTTTCAATCGTCACAAAAAGAGCAAGTGATCGGGATAACGTTTTATAATAAATAAATATTGATTATTATCAATCACATATAAATTTCATTTGTGCGACGTTGCAATTTTGCACAGAAGGTATTATGTACAGAAGCTGTGGATAAGTCTGTTCACAACATATTTTCTGAGTATGTATAACCGAGCGAAAGTCACACCGGAAGCGGTGTAGGAGTGAATGTAACCTGGAGATAAAATTGGAGCGGGAAACGAGACTCGAACTCGCGACCCCGACCTTGGCAAGGTCGTGCTCTACCAACTGAGCTATTCCCGCCCGGCGTAACGATGGTGAATGGAATGAAATTCTTCATCGGTACGGGGTGCGCATTATACGAGAAATCCTTTTTGCCGCAAGCCCCTGAAAGCAAAAAAACGCGAATTTTGTTTGATTGCTGCTTTAAGCACCGAAATGATGAATTAAGCGCCAGCAAGGCTTTCAGGGGCATTACATGCGTTACAGCTGAATAAAATGCTCGCGGTAATACGCCAGCTCCGCAACGGATTCGCGGATATCATCGAGCGCCTGGTGAGTGCCCTGCTTCTTGAAACCAGGCAGGATCTGCGGTTTCCAGCGGCGTGCCAGCTCTTTCAGGGTGCTGACATCCAGATAACGATAATGGAAGTAGGCTTCCAGCAGCGGCATATAGCGGAACAGGAAACGGCGATCCTGGCCAACGCTGTTGCCACAAATCGGTGATTTACCCGCCGGTACCCACGCTTGCAGGAAAGCGATAGTGGCCAGCTCGGCGGCACGATCGTCATGCTGGCTGGCTTTAACCCGCTCTACCAGACCGCTACCGGTATGCGTGCGCACATTCCAGTCATCCATCAGCGCCAATTGCTCATCGGATTGATGCACTGCGATCACCGGTCCTTCGGCAAGGATATTCAAATTGGCATCGGTCACCAACGTCGCGATCTCGATAATGCGATCGCGTTCAGGGTCCAACCCGGTCATCTCCAGATCGATCCAAATCAGGTTGTTTTCGTTTCCTGTCATGATTTTTCCTGCGTAAAAGCCGAAAGATAAATAAACCACGGGCAAACCCGCGGCTAATGCCAGCGTGCGTGGCGGTCAAGAACGGTTATTTAATATAAAATAGCGTGTATCATAGCCTTTTTGCTCGCCCCGAGCGATAAATGCCGATTCAAGTGAGGCTCAGTGAGTAAGAACAAACTGTCCAAAGGTCAAGAACGCCGCGTACAGGCCAACCATCAGCGACGCCTGAAGCGTACTGACAATAAGCCGGAGCTGGATGATTCCCAATTGGGCGAACCGCAAGACGGGATCGTCATCAGCCGCTTTGGCATGCATGCCGACGTGGAAGCCGCAGACGGCGTCCAGCATCGCTGCAACATTCGCCGCACCCTACGTTCGCTGGTTACCGGCGATCGCGTGGTCTGGCGCCCTGGCGTAGGCACTCATGCGGGGGTCAAAGGCATCGTAGAAGCGGTGCATGAACGAACCTCGGTGCTGAACCGCCCTGATTTCTACGACGGCGTTAAACCCATCGCCGCCAATATCGATCAAATCGTCATCGTTTCGGCCATTTTGCCCGAACTTTCACTCAATATGATCGATCGCTACCTGGTCGCCTGTGAAACCCTGGAAGTCGAGCCGCTGATCGTGCTCAACAAGATCGATCTGCTGGACGCAGAAGCACGTAAGGTGGTCGACGGGATGATGGCGATTTATCGTCATATTGGCTACCGCGTACTGGAAGTGTCCAGCCAGACCCGTGAAGGGATGGAAGCCTTTGAACAGGCACTGGTCGACCGCATCAGCATCTTTGCCGGGCAGTCCGGCGTAGGCAAATCCAGCCTGTTGAACGCCCTGCTGCCGCAAACAGAAAAGCAAATTCTGGTAAATCAGGTTTCCGACGTCTCCGGCCTGGGGCAACATACCACCACGGCAGCGCGCTTGTATCACTTCCAACATGGCGGTGATGTTATCGACTCCCCCGGCGTACGTGAATTCGGTCTGTGGCACTTGGAACCAGAGCAGGTCACCCAGGCCTATGTCGAATTCCGCGACTATTTAGGCGGTTGTAAATTCCGCGATTGCCGCCACGATACCGATCCGGGTTGCGCCATCCGCGCGGCGATGGAAAGTGGCGCGATAGCTAAAGAGCGTTTCGACAACTATCACCGCATCCTGGAAAGCATGGCGCAGGTTAAAACCCGCAAAAACTTCTCGGACGCAGATAACTGATCCACAGTGCGGGGGTGGCGCTAATCGCCACGCCCGCCCTTATATCCCCTTTTAAGAGGTTAATGTGCTGGATAGCATCAAAATTAAATTACAGTATTGGCTGCCAAAGCTGGCGTTAACCCGCCTGGCGGGCTGGGGCGCAGATAAAAAGGCCGGGTGGCTGACGAAGCTGGTGGTAAAAGCGTTTGCCCGCTATTACCGCGTTCAGATGCAGGAAGCACAGAACCCGGATTTAGCCTCCTATGCCACATTCAACGACTTCTTCGTTCGTCCATTGCGTGATGGCGCGCGCCCGATCGTAGCGGAACCTCACGTGCTGGCACTGCCGGCAGATGGTGCCATCAGCCAGCTTGGTGCGATCCGCGACGATCAGATTTTCCAGGCCAAAGGCCATAATTACACGCTGGAAGCCCTGTTGGCCGGCAACTATCTGTTGGCAGAGCCTTTCCGTAACGGCCTGTTCGCCACCACCTATCTGGCCCCAAGCGACTACCACCGCGTCCATATGCCTTGTGACGGCGTACTGCGCGAAATGATCTACGTACCAGGCGATCTGTTCTCGGTCAATCCGCTGACCGCCGCCAACGTGCCGAACCTGTTTGCACGCAATGAGCGCGTGATCTGCGTATTCGATACCGCCTTTGGGCCGATGGTGCAGATCCTGGTCGGCGCCACGATTGTAGGCAGTATCGAAACCGTCTGGGCCGGTACCGTCACGCCACCTCGCGAAGGCATCATTCGCCGCTGGACCTATCCAGCCGAAGGTGCGGAAGGTGCGATCCAACTGGTTAAAGGTGAAGAAATGGGCCGCTTTAAACTCGGTTCCACGGTGATCAACCTGTTCACACCTGGTAGCGTGCAGTTCGCTCCACACCTGAACAACGGCACCGTGACCCGGATGGGCCAGGCTTTTGCAGAAACCGCAACCGCGCCAGACGCAACCTTCCAAGGGAATTGATGCTGTGCGCCTGATTATCGCTTTATTGCTCAGCCTGCTACTGATCCAGCCGGTTCTCGCCGCCACGATCCCCAATGAGTCCCAGTTACGGCAAGAACTGAAGCTGGCCGAGGGTAATAAAAACGCGCCTAATCAGGCGGAAACGGTTGAGGCGCTGCAAAGCGCCATCAACTGGCTCACCGAACGCAAAGAGTCGCAGAACAATTCCCAGCAGTATCAGAGGGTGATCGACGATTTCCCGAAGATGACACAGGAACTGCGCCGTCAGCTCACCATAGAAGAAGCCAAAATCCTGCCTAACGGTGAGAGCCTGCCCGCCAGCGATCTGGAACAGCTAATTCTGCAAACCAGCAGCCTACTGCTGGAACAGGCCCGCCTGTTGCAACAAGAGCAGGACCGGACACGCGAGATCAGCGACTCTCTCAGCCAACTGCCACAGCAACAAACCGAAGCCCGCCGCGCGTTAACAGAAGTACAACGTCGCCTGCAAGCCCAGGGCAATAACCAAACCACGCCATTGGCACTGGCGCAACTTGCCTTGTTACAGGCAGAGGCGGCAGCACGTAAAGCGAAAGTGGATGAGCTGGAGCTGGCTCAACTCTCGGCCAATAACCGCCAGGAACTGGCGCGGATGCGTGCCGATGTCTACAAAACGCGCCATGAAAAAATTGATATCCAGCTACAGGCGCTGCGTAACAACCTCAATAGCCAACGCCAACGTGAAGCGGAACGGGCGCTGGAAAAAACCGAGCAATTGGCTGAACAGAATGGCGATTTGCCCGCCAGCCTGCGCAAGCAGCTACAAATCAACCGTGAGCTTTCTGCCGCGCTGAACGATCAGGCGCAGCAGATGGATCTGATCTCTTCCCAACAGCGCCAGGCCGCCGCACAAACGTTGCAGGTACGTCAGGCGTTGAGCACCATTATTGAGCAGTCCCAATGGTTGAGCGCCTCGACTGCGCTGGGGGAAACCCTGCGCGCCCAGGTCGCCATCTTGCCAGAAATGCCAAAACCCCGGCAGTTGGACAGCGCCATGGCCGATCTGCGCGTTCAACGCCTGAATTTTGAAAACCAACTGGAAAGCCTGCCTCAGCGAGCTAAAGAGTTTAAACAAGACGACGGTAGCCCCCTGACCAGCGCCCAGCAGCGTATCGTCGATGCCCAGCTACGCACTCAGCGTGAGCTGCTGAATTCGCTGCTTTCCGGCTGCGATACCCAGATCCTTGAGCTGACCAAGCTGAAGGTGGCCAACACCCAGTTGGTCGATGCGCTGAACGAAATTCAGGATGCAGCGCACCGTTACCTGTTCTGGGTACCAGACGTCAGCCCCATCACCCTGTCGTATCCGCTCAATGTGGCACAGGATCTGACCCGTGTATTGTCACTGGATACCCTGACGCAGCTCAGCGGCGCCTTCGTGATGATGGTCACTAGCCGGGAAACCTTGATCCCGCTGTTTGGTGCGGTGCTGTTGGTGATTTTCAGCATCAGTTCGCGCAAGCATTACCATGCGTTCCTGGCACGGGCCAGCAGTAGAGTAGGCAAGGTCACGCAAGATGAATTTCTGCTGACGCTGCGTACCGTATTTTGGTCAATCCTGGTGGCCTTGCCGCTGCCGGTCTTGTGGGCAGCGCTAGGCTTTGGCTTGCAGAATGCCTGGCCGTATCCGGTAGCCGTCGCGATCGGTGAGGGCGTTACCGCCACGCTGCCCGTGCTGTGGATCTGTATGATCAGCGCAGCCTTCGCCCATCCGCAAGGGTTGTTCATCGTGCATTTCCGCTGGCCGGTGAAACAGGTTTCCCGCGCCATGCGTTATTACCAGATGTCGATCTGGCTGATCGTGCCGTTGATTATGGCGCTGATCACCTTCGACAATCTCAACGATCGCGAATTCGCCAATACCCTTGGCCGCCTGTGCTTCA